>JAPVWS010000496.1 GCA_027493295.1 Candidatus Versatilivorator vitaminiformans
GGCCCGCACCGTTCCGGCGCCGTAAACGGGGATGGCCCCGGAGCCGGCTACGACCCTGGCTGTCTGTGCAAAGGGGATTTGGGGAGGTGGCTCGCTGCGCTCCGGTTCGGGCGCCAGCGACACCAGGTAGTACGCCAGGGCGCCGGAGCCGACAAGGATGACCATCGCGACCAAATAGCCTGTTAGTTTTCTCATGCTGATCCACTCAGTGGGTATGGATACGTCTTGCACAAAGTCACTACGACTCCGTGGACGGTGGTTCGAGCCGGTCCTGACCGGCATCCCCGTGATCCGGATAGAACTGTTGGCAGTAGCGTCGATACCTCCCGATCTCCCCGTCGGACCGGCACAGACGTGGACGAGATCGGTACCGCTTGTTTCCCCAGATCACCACATCCTGCAGAACGTCCTGTTTTTGGATAGCCAGCATGATTCTGTTCATGATGCCGGCGCGCAGGTTGGTTGGAACAAACCTCAATCCGACGATCGGCCGCTTGGGACGGCGTATCTCCCGCACCTGACTGGCCAGAACCAGGTCGATGAGTTTGCCGTCGACGGGCGTCGCCAGCACCCAAAGCCGCAAATCCATGCTAATGGTGCGTTCGTGAATATCGACCTGCGAATAACCCAGTCCAAAGACCCAGGTGATGGCGGTGACATCGAATACGAGGTCGGTGATCCCGGCGATCTTCCTGGTCCGTTTGAAGTTGAAGGAGCTCTCCAGGCAGGCGCCTTCCACCGATAGCGGCCCCACCCGGCTCACGTTGTCGTAGCCATGGACATAACGCAGGTGCGCCAGGTCCACCGCATTCTCGGTTGTTTCCTGGGGATGACCGGGAAATCGGAGGATCTGGTATCCCATCTCGCACCAGTCGGTTCCGGCCGGTGGATCCTCGGGGAGGCGCCATTGCGGCGGGCGCCCGTTGTGCCCCCACCAGGCGAAGACCAGGTCGATCATTTCCCGCGTCTCGAACACCCTGAGCCTTGTGGCCTTGGGAGCCGGGGAAAAGGGAGTGGCGACGCATTGACCGCTGACATCGAACTCGAAACCGTGAAAGGGACAGACGAGACGGGAATCGCGCACCATGCCTCCGGCAGCGGGACCCAGGTCGGCCCCCAGGTGCGGACAGACCGCCTCTGCCACGCAGATGTTTCCCTCTCCGTCGCACCAGGCAACAATTTCAACGCCCATCCAAGTCTTTCGAGCCAGTTTTTCCTTCAGGATGGAACGACGGCTGGCAACGAAATACCAACCTTCGGGAAACGGGTGAAGCAGGTTGGGGTCAGGGTGCTGCTCGGTGATTTCGGTTGGCATGGTGCATCGAAATGCTGCGATTCGACGGCTGCAGTGCACGGCGGGCCGAGCGGAGTGGACACCGCCCGAATCATCTGGCTCGTCGTCCCTCAGGCCATGGCCCGAACGATATCGCAAGGTGAGGAGTCCAACGGTGGCAGGCCTCTGGCCAGCACACACTTCCTGCAACAGCGGAACCCTTCCGGCCTAAAAAGTACCGCAGGCTCGACTAGCATATACCGTCCGCGCCACTTTTGCGAATGCCACGGGCTCGCACCTCTTGCCGCCCATCCCCCCGCTACGCCCGGAACGCGTCATTCCGGTCCCCTCAACGCGTGGCTGGCCGCGCACCCGATTTTCGCTCAGGGGGAGCGTTGTTTGTCCCCTATCGGTTGACCCGCGGGCCAATTCTCGCCTGCCTATGTCTTCTGGATGTAAATATTCACTGTAAAATCACTAAATAACTCATATATTCACATACAAATCACTGTCAGTGCTTATTATCGGTGCAACTTTCGTTCCATGCTGGCTTTTTGGCATGACAAGCAGCGAAATCGACGCTGCACCGCCACGGGATCAGCGAGTTTCGGGCAGGAGACCTCGGCCGACCGATTCTCCGAGGATCGCTCCATACCGAAACCCATGCAACTCAGATTCTCTAAAAGTGACATTGAGAGCCACGCTCCAAGTGTAGCGGGAGTTTACTTGGTCTACCGGTCCGGACCGGGAGTCTCTCACCTGGGCATCTTCGTGGGTCAGTCTGAAAACATTGCCACGAGCCTGATTATGGATTGCGAGAAGGCATCAGACCAATCCTCCTGAATTTGGAAACACCGGCCCACCCACTATGCCTTCGAAATCGTGTGGTGGGAGCCTGCCCGAATCAAGAGACACCAGCAATGGATCAGTAGATACCGGCCCATTTGCGACTGAAGAGATCCGTGTCTACTCAAGGGACCAGCGATGGAACTCGAATGGAGAATCTGCGAAAACGGCTGGTGCGACTTGAGGATTGTGAAGCTCGGTTGGAGTTCCGGCAAAGGCGGGGTCTACATCATCTGGTCCGGAAGAGGTGTGGTCCACGTCGGCCAGGGAGACTTCGAGGAGCGGTTCTCAAGGCACAGGAAAGATCCTCAGATCTTGAGGTACGTAGCCAACAAACGCCTTTACGTGACTTGGGCGGTTGTTGAAAAAGGCTACAGAAATGGAGTGGTGAGATTCCTGGTGGATATCCTGGAACCCCTGGTGGAACACTACTATCCGGACGACGATCCCATCGACGTCAATTTGCCCCCATGGCAGGCACAACTGTACCCCGAATAACCGGTTTGACAGCCTGAACCTGCATTTCCGACCGGTTGCCCCCATTTCTCAAGAGTTGGTCCAAGCCCGCATTTCCCGTCAGGCCGCCGGATTCAAGCGGTAACGGACGGGTCCCTCCACGCCTGCGGCATTGGCTACGACCTTCCACCACGCCAGCGACTCCAGAGCAAGCGGACTGCGGACCACGACGGTGGGGCTCCGGGAGCGAGGAGTGGCGACGGAGCCTGCCTGCCGGCGAGAGAGTAGGGGAGGCTCGGGATCGGACCCGGGAATGGAGTTTTTCGCGAAGGGATCCGCGAAGATTCCCCACGGGGGGAAAATAGCTATCCAAGAGGTTACACGAGGGATCACGAAGGCCACGAAGGGGTACGAAAAACCACGGAGGGAGGAAGGGACAGTTTGATAAGGTGTTGATTGATGATTGGGGACCGGTTCCACAGACTTTGGCCCTGATCCGGAATCCGAAGTTCGCAATTCTTGATTGGTTTGGCAACGTTGCTTCGACTCAAGAGATCTAGATTGAACATGGACAAAAAAATCGAGATTCAAGGCTTACCGCTAAAGCGTGCCGGCTACGGCACCCGACCTGGAGTATCTCAACCGGCCTTCCACCTCCTGGTCTCCAAAATCTGCTCTTGCTGTCGTGTCGGGGCCGATCCGTTTCGACAAGTGGTCTCCATTCTTGCCCTGGCCTCCCTTGCATGCTTCTGGCAGGCAGTGTCGGATCCATTCGACTCAAGGGCGGCGAGCACGGATGAGGGGCAGGCCGATGCGCTGTTCAATATGTGGCTGGATCCGCCGGAGAGCGATCCGGCGGTTGATGTTTACTCGGAAGCCACCTATAGCGTGACCTTCCGGGGATTGTGGACCACTGCGGTCACCTCCGGCGGCCTTCCGGGGGGCGCGCATTTCACAAATTTGATCGGAGGGGTGCACAATGCCGGCGTTACCTTTTTGAGGGACGGCGGCAGGGCCACCGCAGGGGTCGAGTTCATGGCGGAACTTGGCGGAACGAGCACCCTGGCGAGAGAAGTCAGGGCAGCCGAACCCGATGCGCTCGCCGTCCTGCTGGGCAGCGGCAATATCGGTCCCACCGGCTCATCCACCATCGACGACGTCACGCTCACCACCGATCATTCCCGGGTTACCCTGCTCACCATGATCGCTCCGAGCCCGGACTGGTTCGTAGGGGTCTCCGGGCTGTCCCTTCTGGATGAGCAGGGCGAATGGATGGGGTCGCTTACTGTCAACCTGTACCCGTGGGATGCCGGAACTGAGGAAGGCACCGAATTTTCACTGTCGAACCCTGACACAACACCGCGGGGAGTCATCACCAGCATTCGGGGGAGTGGCAAGTTCTCAAACGAGCCGATCGCCACCCTGACCTTCACTCTTCAGTCGGTCGAGACCGCCGAGATTGCGCCAGAACTGCTGGTTTCCACCCTGGTTTCCGGACTGACCATCCCCTGGGATCTGGATTTCACACCCGATGGGACCATGCTGTTCACTGAGAAAAGGGGAGTGCTCAGAAGTCGAAGGGCCGACGGCACAATTCGCAGGGTCAACGCCGAGATGGGAGACTTGTTCGCCGTCGACGAAACCGGGCTGATGGGTATCGTCGTCGATCCGGACTTTGCCTCCAACCGGCGCTTCTACACTTGCCAGGGCCACGTCGGGCCCGAGATCCAGGTGATCGCCTGGACCATGAATGCTGCCTACACCGCGGCCACCCGGGTAGCCGATCCCCTGGTCGGGGGCATGCCTGCCACCAGAGGTCGTCACGGGGGCTGTCGGCTGCGCTTCGGACCGGAGGGTTACCTGTGGATTGCGACTGGGGATGCCGCCTCGGGGAGCGTCCCGCAGGATCTGGCCTCATTGGGAGGCAAAGTCCTTCGAGTCGACCCTTCCACAGGCGCAGGAGCGGAGACAAACCCATTGGCGTCTCCACGGATTTACAGCTATGGCCACCGAAACGTGCAGGGACTGGCGCTACGGCCAGGCACCCGCCAGATGTGGGCGGTGGAGCACGGACCGAGAGTGGACGACGAGATCAACCTGCTGGTTGCGGGCGGCAACTACGGCTGGGATCCGGTGCCCAGCTACAACGAATCCGTGCCCATGACCGACCGGGTGAAGTTTCCCGACGCGGTTGAGGCCAAGTGGTCCTCAGGATCGCCGACCCTGGCAGTGAGCGGCGGCATTTTTCTCGAGGGCAACCAGTGGGGCGTCTGGGAGGGTCGGTTGGCAGTGGCCACGCTGAGAGACAGCCGGCTGCGCCTGTTCGAGTTCACCCCGGAGGGCGACTTCGTCGGTCAGGTCATCGTCTCCGAGCTGGACCGCTCCTACGGCCGGCTCCGGACCCCGATGATGGGTCCCGACGGAGCACTGTATGTAACCACCTCGAATGGCGCCGGCAGAGACCTGATCCTCAGGATCGGCACGGATGCAGAGGTAATTGAAGACGATCCGGCGGAACTTTCCGAGGCCGACCTGGAGGACAGACGGCTGACCTTGAACCTGGCGGGTGGAGACGGTGCCGCCAGAACCCTTGAGCTGCGTTTTGGAGAAGGTAACCGGTTCGAGCAGAACGAGTTGGGGACTGACTCCCGATCGGGGACCTTCACCTATGAGAAGACGGGCCCGCGCATGGGAACGGTGAGGCTGGACTACGATGACGGGACCTCCTGCGAGCTTCGTTTGAGCTTTAACGCGTCGGGAGAGGGGACGTTTGCCTATGTCTGCGGCGACGGGGGCCCGGACGTGGGAAGCTTCCGGTTGACGACGGGGTCGCTGTTCGTCCCGGTGATCCTCTCCTCGGCAGGGCAGAACCAGTCTTTTTTCACCTCGGAGCTGACGCTGACCAACCGGGGAGAGGAGGAGGTAGAGCTCGACTATACGTACACGTCCAGAGACGAGCCTGAAAAGAGAAGCGGGAGAGCGTCGGACGTTCTCCCCGCCGGCAGGCAGAAGATCGCAAACAACGCCCTCACCTACCTGGCGGGCCTTGGAATACCGATCCCCGCAACGGGGAACCAGTTGGGGACGCTACGGGTGGAGGTGCCGCCGGGGTCCGATGTGGAGGCGGTGGTGCGGACCACGACGATAGTACCAGACGGGAGAGCGGGACTGGCCTACCCGGGAGTGGCTGAGGAGGAGGGCTTCAGTGAGCCGGTCTACCTGTGCGGGCTCAGGCAGAACAGCCAGGACCGCTCCAACGTGGCCTTCCAGAACATGGGGGCTCCGGGGGAGGGGGCGATCACCCTCAAGACCAGCGTGTATTCGGGGGAGGCGTCCGACATGAGTCCCCGGGAACTCGACGACATAACGCTGGGGCCAGGAGGGTTTTACCAATACTCCGGGCTTCCGGGTGGGGTGGAAAACGGCTACGTGAAGGTGGAGCGGGTGGAAGGAGAGGCTCCCTTCTACGCCTATGGGGTGATCAACGACCAGGCCAACTCGGACGGGTCATTCATTTTTCCGGTGACGGCGAGTTCGCTGGAGGGAAAGAGGAGGCAGACCCTGCCGGTGATCGTGGAGACGGCGGAATTAACCAGCGAGCTGACGGTGACGAACTTCTCCGAAGAGCCCAGGAGGCTGAACTTCGAGTTTGTGTCGGAGCGGATCCAGGGAGATGACAAGACGGTGGGCTTCCGCATGGAGCTGAAAGCCGGGGAGCAGCAGATCGTTCCCGAACTGGTGGAGGCGTTGCGCCGAGAGGGGATGGCGGGACTGGGAGAGAGGCGGGGCTTCTACCTGGGAGCGTTGTTCGTCACGGCGGAAGAGGGAGACTTGAGCGGGGTGGTGATCGGGGCCAGGACGAGCTCGCAGGGAGGAGGAGGACAGTACGGCGTCTTCTACAACGCGGTGCCGGAAGGAGAAGGCTTCGACCAGGAAGCCTGGGTGGAGGGGCTGCAGCAGAACGCGGAGAACCGCAGCAACCTGGCGCTGGTCAACACGGGAGAAGTCGATGGCAGCCCGAGCGTCTTTCATCTGGAGATCTACAACGGGGAGACGGGGGTGCTGGAGGAGACGGTGGTGACCAGGCCTATCCCGGCCCGGGGCTGGCATCAGATCGACCGGATCCTGCTGAGAGCCAACCCGGAGACCCGGCAGGGCTACATCCGAATCGAGAAGGTGTCGGGGCAGAACCCGTTCCTGGCCTACGGCGTGATCAACGACGGCGGGGCGCCGGGGCAACGCAGCGGCGACGGCGCCTACCTGCCGGCGAGGGAGTAGGAGAAACTTGGGATCGGACCCGGGATATGAGTAATCCACCAAGGAATCCGCGAAGATCCGCCACGACGTAAAAAGAGTTATCCACGAAGGGCCACCAAGCGAGACGGATCCGATTCAACGGCGCACACAACCAATTAGTGGATTGAGCTTTTTGCAAAATTCGCAGCGGGTCAGGTCATCTTGCCGGCAAACCTGCGGTTCTGCCCTTTGCAATATCCGGTGCGACCTGGTGAAAATGCTGTCTAGCCACAAGGGGCACCCATTGTGTTTTTGTGCCTATTGCGGCCATTTCCGGTAAAGGTCTCGCTGCGGAATTTTGAAAAAGGGTCGATTATTAACATCGATGCACAGGATGCACGGGATAATCAGCCTTTGGTCTGGACTGCATGATGCGAGATGGGAGTCTTCATCCCGTTGGGTTCAACCATCGCTTATTCTTTGACGAGGATTTCTGAGACCGGATTCCAATTTCATCAATCCCTTCACACCCGCCCCCGATCATTGAGCAACTCCGCTTCCTGTGGAGGAGCTCTTCATCCTGTTAATCCTGTCTATCCTGTGTATCGATGTTTCCTGGTGAAGCCAACCGAATTCTCCGTACATCGTTCCTGCTCTCGCCAGGGCATGAACTTCCGATGTTTCACTCTCGCCTGATCCAAGCGCCAGGGCGGGGAACCGGCTTGCCTGTAGCGGTACGCGATTCACCGGACGGAACTGCTGCTTCACGTACCCCGGTTGCACTTCCGGCCCAAACCCCGGTTTTTGCCGGGGCGCAAGGCTTTTTGGAGTAGGATATCCGCAGCCGCGCCCGGTGAAATTTGAAGCGCGCGGACCCCTTTCACCAAGCTCGGTTGAAGATCGGAAAGGCCATGGAATCGGTTCCAATCTCAGATCGGCGCAACCTCAGCCGGCGGCAGTTCCTGGCCGGTTCGACGGTGGCCGCCTGGACAGCCCTGCAGCTGGGGGCCTGCGGGCCAACCGAGAGACCTGACAGGGCTGCGGCCGTGCAGACGGTACTCGGTCCGGTCGCCCCCCAACGCCTGGGCGCGACACTCATGCACGAACATGCTCCCACGGTGGATTGGTCCGAGCTTTACGCGACCCCGGCGGCTCCTCTGGACTCTCTGCGGGAAAGAATGCTGACTGAAACCTCGGGGATGTTGAACGCCTTTCACCGATCGCTTTCCGCCGAAGACGGTCCCGGAGCCATCGTGGAATGCACTCCCATCCGGGTAGGCCGCTATCCGCAACTGCTGGTGGATCTGGCCAGGCGGGCAAGGGTCCATATCATCGCTTCAACCGGATTCTGGTGCGAGGCCCTGGCGCCCCAGCATCCCTGGGCCATACGGTTGGGGATCGAACCCGACGGCGCCGCCAGGATGGCCGACTTGTTTGCACGGGAGATCTCCGAGGGGATGGAAGATCCTCACGGCGGCAGGGGAGAGCGTTTCACCACTATCCGGGCGGGAGCCATCAAGATCGGGACCAGTGCGTTGATGCGCCCCAGCGAGAAGGCGGTTCATATTGCCGCGGCCATGGCCAGCCGGCAAACGGGCTGTCCCGTCACCACCCACACCACCAACGGGGGCGGGCTGGAGCAGGCCAGGCTGCTGCTGGAATCGGGAGCCGATCCCGGCCGGGTGATCATTGGCCACCAGGGCCACATGGACGACGGCAGGAACGCCGAGGCTGGAGACTATCACCTGGAAATTGCAAGGCTGGGCTGCTACCTGCAGTTCGATCGGGTCGGAGCCGGGAATTACGACTGCGACAAGCAGGCCCGCTTGATCCATAACCTGGTCGCGGCTGGCTTCGAGCGGCAAATTCTGGTCAGCCACGACCATGTCCCCTACTTTTACCGGGCGTTTTCGGCGGAAACCAAGGACAGCCACGGTTGGAGAGAGAATCGGGCGGACTTCACCATCGTGACCACCAAACTGGCGGCTTCGCTGGAACAACTGGGCGTTTCCCATGACCAGATCCGAACCATCCTGGTCGAGAATCCAGGCAGGGTTTTGGCCTTTTAGCCAGCTTCTCGCGCTGCCCTGCGGATCATTCGAGGAAGAACGGCAGATCGTTTCGTGAGTTGAACCACGAATGGGCATGAATGAACACGAAGAGACAACGAAACGGTTGCACGCAAGACCGTGAAACCCAATGCCCAAGGAATCCTGTCCGTCCACGCAAATAAACCATCGACTCACGCCTGACTTTGAACCGGTTTCCGGCCGCCCGGCGCCGGCAATGACTGGCACATTCCCAGGAGGAATCCCATGACACAGGGCATTACGCGACGGAGTCTGCTGCAGTCCCTCGCCGGCGGGCTGGCCGGCGGGACGTTCACCGCCGGACTGGCGGCCGAGAGCCTGGCTAGTGCGTTGCCGGCGCCATCCGGCTCGGCTTCCCGAAATGCGCCCATGGAACGGCTGAGGCGCAGCATCGATCCCGACCGGGTTCTGCTGTGGGAAAACACTCGCAAGGAGATCCGGGAACTGCTGGATAGCGGTCTGCTCAAGGCGGCCATCCTGCCGGCGGGTTCCATCGAGCAGCACAACGAGCACATCGCCCTGGTGGAAGATACCGCCCACGCTACCTTCTACGCCAAGCAGATCGCCCTGGAGCTCTACCCGCGGGTCATTGTGGCTCCACCCAGTTTTTGCGGCTACGCGCCCTACTGGATGTCACGGAAAGGCAGCATCACCCTGCGCCGCAAGACCTTT
>JAPVWS010000497.1 GCA_027493295.1 Candidatus Versatilivorator vitaminiformans
CAATTGGATATAATTGAAATGTGTTTGAGGTAGTGATTTCCAAGAGTGCTCGCCGTTGCCTGACGCGTATGCCGGCCAAGACGGCACAGATCATCCGGGGCAAGATCGCCGCGGTGGCAGCGGATCCGCTGGCGCAGCACAATAATGTGACGCCATTGCGTGGAATCGAGGGATTTCGGCTGCGGGTGGGCGATTGGCGAGTTTTGTACCAGTTGGATGTCCCTGCACAAGTCCTGAGAATTACCAATATTTTGTCCCGTGGAGGCGCCTACTCGTGACCAAACCCCAAACCATCACGCTAGCCGGCGAAGCCTATGTTGTCGTTCCCCTTTCCGAATATGAGGAGCTGCGCAACGCCGTTGACGAGGATGCGCGGGATGCTGCCGCCATGCGACGGGTGCTCGAGGATCCTAACGAGGAATCCGTGCCCATCGAGCTGGTGGACCGGCTGCTGGCGGGGGAGAATCCGGTGCGCGCCTGGCGGGAGTATCGCGGCTTGACGGGGGTTGAGCTCGCTGCTGCCGCTGGAGTTGCGGCCTCTTATCTGTCGGCCATAGAGACCCGGAAAAAGCCCGGTTCAATCAACGCCTTAAAGCGCTTGGCCACTGCCCTGCGAGTGGATGTCGACGACCTGATTTGATCCCCGCTCATGAATTGTTGATTGTTGATTGGGGAGCAATGAGGTCTGATTTTGCCTCAAATCCAAATCCAAATCCGAAATCAAAAATCCACAATCCACAATCCTTCGTGGATCCTCTCCCCACCCTTGACAGCCTGTCCGTCTCCCATTAGGGTTAGGCAGCAAGCAGCGGCGGCGACTGCTTGAAGATTCCTGCCGGATGGCCCGGTCACACCCCTCGACACGTGAGCCTGCCCGAACCCCGCGCGACCAAGTCCAGGAAAGCCAAGGCGCCCCGTGGAACTGCGCCCCCCATCTATCCCTTTTCGGCCATTGTCGGCCAGGAGGACATGAAGCTGGCACTGCTGTTGACGGTCCTCGACTCCCATATTGGAGGCGTGGTGGTCATGGGGCACCGGGGAACCGCCAAATCCACGGCAGTGAGAGCTCTGGCCGACCTCTTGCCTCCCAAAGTCCGGGTGAAGGGCTGCCCCTTCAACTGCGATCCGAATCGGGTTCGGGATCTTTGCCGGGAGTGCCGCCAACGCCAGGGGAAGGGCAAGCGCCTGCCCCGGGAGACCTTTGCCGTCCCGGTGGTCGATCTGCCCCTGGGGGCTACCGAAGACCGGGTCTGCGGCAGTCTCGACATCGAGCAGGCCTTGAACCGGGGGGCCAAGGTGTTCCAGGCGGGCCTGCTGGCCCAGGCCCATCAGGGTTTTCTCTACATCGACGAGGTCAATCTGCTCGAAGACTTCCTGGTGGACCTCCTGCTGGATGCAGCCGCCAGCGGTCGCAACCAGGTGGAGCGGGAGGGGCTCTCGGTCAGCCACGCCGCCCGCTTCGTGCTGGTGGGATCGGGCAATCCCGAGGAAGGGGAGTTGAGACCCCAATTGCTGGATCGCTTCGGCCTGTTTGTGGAGGTCAGAACCCTGGATGACCTGGACGAGCGCATCGAGATCGTGCGAAGACGTCAAGGCTTCGAACAGGATCCCGCCCGGTTCTGCGCCCAGGCGGAACTGCTCCAGGAGGAGTTGCGGCGCAAGCTGAAGACGGCCCTTTCCCGGATCTCCCGGGTCGGTGTGGATGCCGGGTTGCTGCGGGGCATGGCTGAGATCTGTCTGCGGCTGGAAGTGGCCGGCCATCGCGGGGAGTTGACCCTCTATCGCGCCTCCCGCGCCCTGGCCGCCTGGCAGGGCAGGGAGGTCGTCCTGCCGGAGGATATCCGGCGGGTGGCCGTCATGTCGCTGCGCCACCGGCTGCAGAAAGATCCCCTGGAGCCGCTGGAGTCGGCTGCCCGGATCGAGCAGGCCCTGGACCGGGTGTTTCCGCTGGAGCCCAAGGACGCCCAGGCGGCTGGTGGTTAGGGGTTTGGGACCACTGGTCGTCACTCACGGGACGCCGCGTTTGCCCCCCTCCGGTTCGACTGCGGGCGGAGCCCTTGTCTCACCGACTCCCCCTCAAGGGGGGAGTGATACTCAAGCGTTTTATGCGAGCCTCAAGAGTCACTCCCTCCTTGAGGGGGAGTCGCAGAAGCCGAGCCGCAGGCGAAGGCTGATGCGGAGGGGGGCATACGCGGCGCCGCAAAGCAGCGCCAGATGGCGAAGGCTGATGCGGTGGGGGATGAACGCCGCGCCACCAGATTGCGGCGGGTGACCACGCCAGGTTGGTTCTACAGTTTCCCGTCCTTTATGGACAACTCTTCGACGGATTTCAATGACCATTCCCGATGATCCTTTCGCTTCCGTGGTGGGTCAGACCCTGGGGAAGCGGGCCTTGCTGTTGCTTGCCGTGGAACCTCGTCTGGGCGGCCTGCTGATGGCCTCGCCTTCTGGAACGGGCAAGCGCAGGCTGGTGAAGGCCTTTGCCTCCCTTCTGGAAGCATTGAAGCCCGAAGGCCGGGAAACAGCGCTGGTGAGGGTTCCCTTGGGGGTGGGCGAGGATCGCCTGCTGGGAGGGTTGAGTCCCGAGCCGGCGGCTGCCGGACCGCGTTGGCGCTACCGCGAGGGACTGCTGGCCCGTGCCGATCGTGGGGTGCTTCAGGTCGATCACATCAATCTGCTGCCGGAATCCTCCCTGCGCGCCATCGCCTCGGCGCTCGATTCAGGCCGGGTCAGGGTCGAGCGGGAGGGAGTGAGCACCTCCCACCTCGCCAGGTTCTCCCTGGTGGGTACCTACGACCCCGCTGAAGGCCATCCTGCAGCCATCATTCAGGCCCGGGTGGGGCTGCTGGTGGACGGCGCCTCTTCTGCCGACCTGGATCAGCGGCGACAGGTGCTGGAACTGCTGCAGGGTTTTGAACAGAGCAAGCGGGGTTCGGAACCCGGCGGCGCCACTGCCGAGCCCGCCGGAGCCGACCCGCTCCGGGCCGCGGCCGAATCCATCCGGCAGGCCCGGCGCCTTCTGAGCCGGGTCTGCTTCCCCGAAGACGACCTGCGCCGACTGATCTCTGCCGCCGCTCGATTGGGGCTGGAAGGACACCGGCTGGACCTGTTCGCCATGCTGGCGGCCCGGGCCCATGCGGCCCTGTGCGGGCGCAGCCGGGTGTCCGAGGAGGATCTGGAGATGGCCGCCCGGCTGGTCCTGTGGCCTCGTGCTCTGCCGGTAGATGAGGAGCCCCACTCCGGGCCTCGGCATGAGCAGGCCCAACCCGAGGAAGATGGGGCCGTCGAAACCCCGGACTCCGACCCTGGCGCCCGAACCGAAGACCGCTCAATACCCGAAGATGAGTCCCCCATGCCGGTGGACCCCCTCCCCGGACAGTTTCCCGAAGAGATGGTCGGCGGGCTCCCGGCTGCCCGCGCCGCCGGGCGTCGGACGGTGCCCAGAACGCGGAAGCTTCCCGGTTCGCCCGCCAGGGCCTTTCGCACCGACCCGAGGCCGGACGGCAGGCGTTCCATTGCCGTGGCGGCTACCCTGCGGGCGGCGGCTCCCTGGCAGTCCTGGCGCCGGCGGCGGGCAGCCGCGGCCTCCGCCGACGAAAAGGACCGGCGTCCCACCGCCGGGCGCGGACCGCGGGGCGGGGCAGGCGGCCCGATGATCATTCGGGCCTCGGACCTGCGCTTCCGCCGTTTTCGCGGCAAGGCGGGAATCCTCTTTGTCTTCGTGGTGGACGCCAGTGGTAGTATGGCCGTGAACCGCATGGCCCAGGCCAAGGGGGCCATGGCCCGGCTCCTTCAGCAGGCCTACGTCTTTCGCGACCAGGTGGCGCTGGTCCGCTTCGGCGGCGA
>JAPVWS010000498.1 GCA_027493295.1 Candidatus Versatilivorator vitaminiformans
TCCGTCCCGGTTTCCACGGGATGACCTTCCTGAAATCGCATTCATCGGCCGCTCCAATGTCGGCAAATCCAGCTTGATAAACAGTCTGTTAGGGCGACGCGGACTCGCCCGCACCAGTTCCACCCCGGGACGAACCCGGCTGATCCATTTTTTCAGAATCAACGGACGTTTCTATTTTGTCGACTGCCCGGGTTATGGCTACGCCAAGGTTTCCAAGGAAATGAGGCTTCGGTGGGCTCGTTTGTTCGACAGCTATATTCGACAACAAGAGAAGCTGGCAGTTTGCGTTTCGATCGTTGACTCGCGGATCGGTCCAACCCGGCACGATCTGCAAACCCTCGAGAGGTTGCGACAGTTTTCCCTTCCCTTTTTTATGGTTTCTACCAAGGCCGACAGGCTATCCGGGAGCGAGTTGCAGAAATCGCTCAAACACACCCGGACACTCGCACCAGCAGCCACGGTGGTGGCCTACTCCGCCACCAGGAAGACAGGCCGTGACAAGGTGTGGGCACTTCTGAGTCGTCATATCCAGGGGACAGCACAGCCGTAGACCCATCGCCAAAATCCAGATGAGCGCCGCCCGACCGGGCCGGTTGCTCATACCCGACTTTGAAATCCCGAAACTCCAAGGAGTCTTTATGGACATTGCCGAGCTCAAAGAAATGAACATCGCCAGCCTGACTCAGATCGCCAAGGATCTGAACGTGGCCGGCGCAACCGGAATGCGGAAACAGGAGTTGATTTTCAAGATCCTGCAGGCCCAGACCGAGAAAAACGGCCTGATTTTCTCGGAGGGTGTGTTGGAGACCCTTCCCGACGGCTTCGGGTTCTTGCGGGCTCCGGACTACAACTACCTGCCGGGACCGGACGATATCTACGTGTCTCCCTCCCAAATCCGCAAATTCGACCTGCATACGGGCGACACCGTCTCGGGCCAGATTCGACCACCCAAGGACGGGGAACGTTACTTTGCCTTGATCAAGGTCGAGGCCATCAACTTCGAGCATCCCGACGTTGCCCGCAACAAGATCTTCTTCGACAATCTCACGCCGCTCTATCCCGAGGACCGGATCCGGCTGGAGACTCAGCCGGACAACCTCTCGGCCCGGGTGATGGATCTGATGGTTCCCATCGGCAAGGGCCAGCGCGGGCTGATCGTTTCGCCGCCGCGGACCGGGAAGACCATGCTGCTGCAGACCATCGCCAACTCCATCACCGAGAACCATCCTGAAATCATCCTGATCGTGCTGCTGATCGATGAAAGGCCCGAAGAGGTCACCGACATGCAGCGGTCCGTCAACGGTGAGGTCATCAGTTCGACCTTCGACGAGCCGGCCACTCGCCACGTACAGGTTGCCGAGATGGTGATCGAGAAGGCCAAACGGCTGGTGGAGCACCAGCGGGACGTGGTGATCCTGCTGGACTCGATTACCCGCCTGGCTCGCGCCTACAACACCATCGTGCCCCCCTCGGGCAAGGTGCTTTCGGGTGGGGTGGACTCCAATGCGCTACAGAGGCCCAAGCGGTTCTTTGGCGCCGCTCGCAACATCGAGGAGGGCGGCAGTCTGACCATCATCGCTACGGCGCTGATCGACACGGGAAGCCGCATGGACGATGTCATCTTCGAGGAGTTCAAGGGAACCGGCAACATGGAGGTTCACCTGGAGCGGAAGCTGGTGGAAAAACGCGTCTTTCCGGCCATCGACATCAACCGCTCCGGCACCCGCAAGGAAGAGTTGCTGATGCCCAAGGATGAACTCAATCGGGTGTGGGTGTTACGGAAGGTGCTCAATCCGCTTTCGGCGGTCGAGACCATGGAGCTGATGCTGGAACGGCTTTCCAAGAGGAGATCGAACAGGGAGTTCCTGGCCTCCATGAGCAACGGCGGCTGAGTCCAACGGCTGGATCCGCAATCCCTCTCCTGCTGTTTCTCCCGACACTCAACCGCTGCCGGACTTCCCCTCCACGACCTGGACCATCTTGAGGATTTTCTCAACCACCTCGTCGACCGTCTGGTTGGAAGTATCCAGATAGAGAGAGTCGCGGGCCTGCACCAGAGGCGAGTCGGCTCGCTCCCGGTCGCGCCGGTCCCGCTGCCGTATTTCCTCGAGAATGCCTTCCAGGTCCAAGGCGCCCGTCTTGTCTCTATTCTGGGCGAATCGCCGCCGGGCACGGGTAGGTTCGGAGGCGTCCAGGAATATCTTCAGCTCGGCCTCGGGAAACACCTTGGTTCCGATGTCTCTTCCTTCCATGACCACCCCGCCGCGCCTGCCCAGGTCCTGCTGAGCTCGAACCAGGATCCTGCGCACCCCGGGAATGCTGGACACCCGGGAGGCCGCCTGGCCGACGGCTTCCGTACGAATTGCCTCGGACACGTCCGCCCCGTCCAGAATGACGCGAAGACCGTGGGGGCCGGCCCTTAGCTCGATCCGGGCGCGGCTGGCGGCCTCAATGACGGCATCCGGCTGATCCCACGGCAGTTGTTCCCGGGTGACCTTGAGTCCGACGGCGCGGTACATGGCCCCGGTGTCGATATACAGGTAACCCAGCCGCTGGGCGACCTTCCGGGCAACCGTACTCTTTCCGGACCCCGAGGGTCCATCGATGGCAATGCGAAAGCGAGTCATAGGGGGAGGCGTCCTCTCAGAACGACAAGCAGGAAAAAGAGATATCCACGAAGGGACGCGAAGAGACTGTTTCATGTCAAGGTTCAGGCCCGTTCGACAGGATGGTAAACACTACCGGCGATTCAAGCAAGACCGGCCCCATCCTGGTGGGCTGATCGATAATGAAGATGAACCACGAATGGACACAAATGAACACAAATAAACGGATTGATGAGGTGAGCTTCTTGCAAGATTCGCAACGGGGTAGGTCATTTTGCTGGCGAACGTGATGTTCTGCCTTTTTCAATATCGGGTGTGACTTGGCGAGCTATGCTTTCTAACCACAAAAGGCACAAAAGGCACAAAACGAGATGCCCATTGCGAAGATATTTATGCCGGTCGAAGGCCGTCTGGCGGATCTGATCACACAAAGCCCGCATGTTTTGGTCGTTTCTCATCGTTCTGCTCTTTTTGTGTTTTTGTGCCTTTTGTGGCAATTCCCGGAAACGATCCCGCTGCGGAATTTCGCAAACGCCTCATCGATGCAAATAATTCCCCAAATTTGGAGATCCGTTTCCCCCTGGTAACTCCCTGCAGCGCTCCCGGGCTCTCCTCCAATCTCTTAGTGGCCCTTCGTCGCTATTCGTGTATCTTCGTGGATAACTCCTTTCCGTCTTTCATCGACCGCCTCCGGTGTGCGCGACTTGGCCTCTCGGAAAGAGCCGTGACGATTCCTCGGGTTTGTGTTGTATGATAGGCGGGGTCCGGGCGCAGCCGGATGGCGGGGCCTTTTCCAGGTAGTGTCGGGGACCCCCGATCTTCCCGGGTTCCGTCGGTTTTCCCTTCCGCCAAACCAGAGGCATTCATGGCCAAGCTCAATCGCCGCGAAATGATTCAAACAGGTGCTTTGCTCGGCGGCGGTGTTGCCGCGGGCCGTTGGCTGGAGATCCCCGCCGCCGCCCACTCCCGCGGGAGCGACTGCCGGTGGCAGCAGGAATACACCTTCGGGCACACCGTGCTTTTCATGGAGGAGTACTACCAGGGCACGCTGGACATCCTGGGTGCTCAGAGCGGCGAGCTGGATCAGATCGGCGATCTGACCTCTCGAGCCGCCAACCTGGTGAGGAAGGGGGGTACGGTGTGGACCTCCATGAACCTGGGGCACATGCCCTACTACGAGCAGAAAGACGACCGCCGCGGCAGTCCCGGCATCATGAAGACCCATTCCACCTCCCTGGGGGCCGAAAAGGATTTCGACCAGATGCAGAAGGGCGACATCGTCTTCACCAACCGGGCCAACAAGGCCGTGTTGGCTGCCAGGGAGCGGGGCGTCTACGTGGTCTGCGTCACCATCAACTACTGGAACAACGAGTTCAGGCCTCCCGGCTACAATCACCCGTCTCACGGCTGCCCCGACGGTTTGATGCTCAAGGACGTCTCCAACGAGATCCTCCACAGCCATGTTCCCTACGAGCAGGGGCTGGTGCATGCTCCGGAAATTCCCGAGTTCGCCATCTGCCCTTCCAGCGGCACCGGCAGCGGTTCCATCCACTGGATGCTGAACGCCGAAATCGCCAACAAGCTGGCCCATCCCAATGCCAAGGCGGTGGACAAGAGCGCTCAGTACCTGCGGATCCTGACCGAGCGGGTGCAGCGCACCCGCAGCCATTTCGATCGCATCCAGGAGACCACGGCCATTATGGCCGAGCGTGTCCGGGCCGGCGGGCGCTGGTTCGGTAAGAGCATCGAGCATCCGGGGTTCGAAAGCGAATTTCACGTCGCCTCCGGCATCCGGGTGGTGAATTGGGGAGATTGGGACGCCAACCGGGAAAAGAACGTCATGTTCATCAACGCCATCTCGCCGGCCTATCCCGAAGAGATGAAGCTGGCCCTGGAAAAGCAGGTGGAAGGCGCCTACGTGGTAGCTGTCGGACCCGCCTCCACTGACGGCGTGGTTCCTCACGGACGCCTTATCGACGTTGCCGACGTCGGATTCGACAACTTTTCGCCCGAGTCCGGGGGGGTGATCGAGATTGCCGGGCAGTCCAAGACCATCTGTCCCACTTCCGGAATCGTGGGGAACGTCATACAGCAGATGATCATTGCCCAATGGGCCGACGAGATGGTGCGGCGGGGGTCGGTGCCTTATTTTCTGTTGGGTGTCTACCGGGAGGGCGGCCGGGAATACAACGCCGCCATGAAGCCGTTTTTCGAGCTCCAGGGGTATTAGAGGGATTCCGCGGCCGCCCCGGGAGCCTCCCGGCCGCTCCGCGGAGTCGATGACAGGAATTTCGGAGGCAGGAATGGGTGACAAGATCCACCGCCGTCTGTTTCTGGGAGGAGGCGCCGGGTTGGGCGCCTGGTTGTCCGGGTCCGCCAACAGGTCTGAGGTTCAGGCCGCCGAAACCGGCGCCAACGGATGCCTGGACCGGGGGGCCCCGACCTTTGGCCATACGATGCTCTTCATGGAGGAATACCATCAGGCCACCAAGGAGATGCTGGGTCGCCTCAGCGGCGAGCTCGACCAGGTTGGCGAGCTCACTTCGCGGGCGGCCGCGGTGATCAAGGCGGGAGGGACGGCTTGGACCTCCATGGACGACGGCCACATGCCGGGGCCAGAGCAGAAGGCCGACAGACGGGGCAATCCCGGAATTCTCCGCAACCACAATGGATACAAGCCGGCCACCTTCGATGCGATGCAAAAGGGCGATATGGTCTTCACCAACCAGTGCAATCGCGCCGTGCAAAGGGCCCGGGACCGGGGCGTCTACGTGGTGGCGGTGACCGTGAACTACGTGGACAATGAATTTCGCCCTAAAGGCTTCACCAATACCAACGAAGACAACCTGATGCTCAAGGATGTCTCCAACGAGATTCTGCACAGCCATGTTCCCTATTACCAGGGACTGGTGCATGCGCCCCAGATTCCCGAGTTCACTCTGTGCCCCTCCACCACCACCGGCAGCGGGGCGCTTCACTGGATGCTGACCGCCGAGACCGCCAACAAGGTCTGGACCGGCAGCACCAAATCGGTGGACAAGAGCGCCGAGTACCTGCGGGTGCTCACCGAGCGAGTGGATCGGATCAGGCGGCACCAACCTCGTATCCGGGAGACTGCCGTCACCATGGCCCGGCGCATTCGGCAGGGAGGCCGCTGGTTTGCGCGCAGCCTGGAGCATCCGGGATTCGCCAGCGAGCTCAGCGGGGTGGCCTCGGGACCCATGATCATAAACTGGGGGGACTGGGAAGCCACCAGGGAACTCAATGTCATGATCATCACCGCCATCTCCCCGGCACACGGCCCGGAGATGCGACTGGCTCGGGAGAAGCAGATCGAGGGAGCCTACGTAATCGGAGTCGGTCCCGGCTCCATGGACGGGGAGGTGCCGCCCGGTCGATTGATCGATGTCGCCGACGCCGGTTTCGACAATTTCTCTCCGGAGCGGGAGGGCGTCATTGAAATCGCGGGCCGCAAGGAACGCATGTGCCCGACCTCGGGCATTGTGGGCAATGTCATTCAGCAGATGATCTGTGCCCAATGGACCGATGAGATGGTCCGCCGGGGATCGGTTCCCTACTATTGGATGGGCTTTTTCCAGAACGGGGGCCGACCCTACGACGATGCCATTCGCCCCCATTTCGAGGC
>JAPVWS010000499.1 GCA_027493295.1 Candidatus Versatilivorator vitaminiformans
CAATGACGGGGCGTGGCTCAGCCTGGTAGAGCACCTGGTTCGGGACCAGGGGGTCGGAGGTTCAAATCCTCTCGCCCCGACCATTTGAATCGGTGAGTGCCGCTGAACTTCAATCCTCTGACAGCCGCCAGACGCCGGAAAACCCCAGGACAGGGAACCCCATGGCCGATCTCTCCCTAGTTCCTCTCCAAGCGGTTGAAGCCTCCACAAGAGACCACGCCGTCCTGTCCCAGCAACTGCAGGCCGAGGGGTACCTGTTCGTTCGGGGACTGATCAATCCGGAAAGGGTCGCGCGGGTGCGCTCGGATATTGGGCAACTGCTCATCCGGCACGGCTTTGCCGTCGATGATCCGCAACAGGAGTTGAAGTGGTCGGGCAGGATGCCGGAATCCACTGAGCTGACTCCCAGCGGTCCCGTCGGCCGCATGATCGGCGATCTGCCTTCGCTGACCGAGGTGATCCATGACCGGGAGCTCTTCAGGTTCCTGGGGGCGCTGTTTGACGGCGAGGTCTTCAGTTGGGTGGAGAACGCCGACCGCGTGCGGATCATCTTCCAGGATCTCTCGCCCGCCAAGACCCGAGGGCAGCACTTCGACTACGTCACTCCGGCCCACCAGGACGGCTACCATTTTCGGGTGTCGTTCGTGACCTGCTGGGTCGCCTTGATGGACATCGACCGGACCACCGGCGGGCTGGCCCTCTGCAAGGGGTCCCATCGAAAGGGAGTCCACCAGCACTGGTACCGGGGAGCCCATTACCTGGGGATCCCGCAGAACCCGGACCAGGCCCGGGAGATGGCTCGCATGGGGGCCGTCCCGGTCGCCGGCGAGTCGGCTCCCGACGACTCGCCCAAGACCTGGTTGCGATCCGACTACCAGGCCGGCGACGTGCTGATCTTTCACCCCCACATGATCCACTGCGGACTTCCCAACCGGTCGCCTCAATTGCGGGTCTCGGCCGACTTTCGCTACCAGCGCCGGGGCGATCCCACCGTCTGGCAATCCGGCTGCCGCCTCTTCCAATGCCACAAGTTCCTGGACGAATCCCGCGCCTGCCTGGAGGGGATGGACATCGAGCAGGGCGTGGCCGACCGGGCCTGGGAGCTGATGCGCCGCCACGGGCCCAGTCCGGATATGGACCTCCCTACCCAGGCGCGGCAGATGGTGAGTCGCGTCACGTGACCGGCCGCTTCCTCGGGAGCATCGGCACTCACCAATCTTCTGGTTTCGAGATCGTTGTCCCCGGAATCCGTTCCGGAAACTGCGCGGCCTTCAACATTGCTCGGTGGATGTGCCTCCCATAAGTTGCAGCATTCTTCAATTTTGGGGCCATCTGCCACCGCCCAGGACATACGACAAGCACCGGTTTCTTCCGTTCAATAGTCACCAATCGAATTGGCGTAATTAAATCGGTATCGTTGGATATGACGGTGGCCATGTCGAACAACCCTCTCCAGGCATCGTTCAACAGGTGCGCCGCCAGGTTAACGTCCGAGCCTTTCCCTTCCATCTTGTAGACCTCGGCAATCAACGCATCAGGGAGCGCTCGGTTTCTCTTTCGACGTTTCTTCTTTCCCCTTGTATCTGTTGGATAACTACCCACAGGTAGAATCTGTGAACCTGAAACCGGATGATTGCCGGCGGGCAGCTCTACCGGTGTCGGTGTGTCAATTCGTTTATCGGCGACCGGCAGGTTTGTGAGCGGCCGCCACGCCGTCTTGGCAAGAAAGCTTCCGAAATGGACTGTAACGAGGGGCAAAGTGTTGAGTGCACTCAGGTAAGCGTGTTGACGGTGCGACGCCCCCGGTTTCGATGCTCCGGACACTCGGGCGGTGAAGTAGTTCACCCGGTCTACCGTACATCCGGGTGGGAGCACCTGTTCGGAGAGTGCGACAAGATTGAGCCACTTGAATGGCGTTCCCTTTAAGGCTCCGTAATACAGGTTGAAGCCGTCAACATAGACTCTCACTCGCAAAGTTTCTCCCCCATAAAAAGCAAGGGCCGCTCCGAAAAGCGGCCCTTGAGCCAACAGCACGCTGCCAGCGGGTACCTAGTTAGAACCATACGTGGGGATTGATGAATTTGCAACTATTTTGGAGTCAGGGCAGCGTTTCCTGCTTGACTCAGAATACCTCCTCAAGCGTAGCTCGAAATGCGTCGAGCAGTGTTTTCATCGCCGCCGCCGGCTGAATTCGGGGCAATACCCTTCTTGCCGCCGCCACGTAGGAGCGAAAGGCAAGCGGGAGTATCGAAGACGTTCCTACGCAACCGGGCGGGGCAAGTCCGTGGCCGGGCGCAAAATACTGTCAGAAATTGCTCCGATGAATGACTACCTATGTATGGAGCAAGATTGGTTCCGGCCCGGTGCAAAGTCTACCCAGGATGATCTCTACCAAGAGGCTGCCAAAGCCTATGGAGCCGCGCTGGACCGATTGGCCAGAGCCTATGAAGCTGACGCCGACAAGCGGAAGGATCTCCTACAGGAAATTCACTTTGCACTGTGGCGAAGCTTCGCAGGTTACGGTTTCCGATGTTCACTTCGTACTTGGGTCTACCGTGTCGCTCACAATACGGCTACATCGTATGTCATGCGGCAGCGTCGCCGCCGGTCTGAGACTCTCATCAGTCTGCAGGAGATCGAGATGATTGCGGATAGCGAGGAAGTCGATCTGGCTGCTGACCGACACAAGACCCTGGAGGGGCTTTTGGACTTGATCCAGCGGCTCAAGCCGCTCGACCGCCAGGTGATGCTATCGTACCTCGAGGGAGAGGACGCTGGGTCGATCGGTGAGATCGTTGGTATTTCACCAGCCAACGTCGCAACAAGAATCCATCGATTGAAGAGTATTTTGATCAACCGTTTTCGCCGGAGAATGAAACCATGAGCGGTGGAGCTTCCGAGCATGATGTGAGGACTGTCTGGCAAAACCAAGAGGTAGATACTCGCCCACTTTCGCTAGATCAGATTCGCAAGAAAGCACGGCAGTTCCAGTGGCGCATCCGTTGGAGGAATCGGATGGAATACTTGGCGTCGGCTATCGTGGTGTTGTTATCTGGATACTTTTTTTGGAGCGTGGACGATGTAGTAGTGCGGACGGGATTGGGTTTGTTGGTTGCTGGTACTTTGTATATGGTGTACCAGCTTCAACAGCGAGGTGAAGCTCAAATGCTGCCGGCCGACCTTGGCCTGAGAGCGTGTCTCGCCTTCCATCGAGCAGAACTGGTGCGGCAGCGAGATCTGTTGCGGGACGTTTGGCGTTGGTATCTGCTGCCATTCGCACCGGGAATCATAATGATTTTCGTTGCAGCGAGCGGGCTAATGCTTTGGACTCAGTGGATTGGGAAGGTCGTGTTTTTGGTGGGTTTTTTCTGGTTGGTCGCCATGTTGAATCAGTGGGCGGCTCGCCGGCTCCAACGCGAGATCGACGCTCTGGATAAAGAGTCGTGAGCTTTCCGCTAAGTCCCGGCCGGAACGTTGAGACAGCACTGTCATGACCGAAGCACCCGTAAGCCGATTCAGATCCCTGTTGCGTTGGGCTCTACCCGTCCTGCTGGCCGTCTTGCTGCTTCCCTCCTGGATACTGTTCTTCTCCGGGGGCATGCTGGCCGTCTACGGCTGGCTGGCGCTCATCAGCGTCGGGCAACTCCTCGCTCCCCTGACCATTCTGGTGCTGATGGTGCATGCCATTCGCAAGCGTCGCTTCAGCCGGCCGATGTGGGTCACCTCGGCCCTGGCGCTGGTGGCGCTTTGGCCCGGTCTGTGGGGTTTCGGCGTGCTTGTGATGGCCTTTCCCTACGATATCGAACGGTCAGTGCCGCCGGCGACCGTTCGCCTACCCTCCAACGAGCCTATCCGCGTTGCCTGGGGAGGTGATCGCCTGGCTGTCAACTATCACGTATCGACACCCGATCAACGCTGGGCTTACGATCTCGTTGTCGAACCGGCAGCGCACGGCTCGGAAGATCCGGAGGACTACGGTTGTTACGGAACGCCGGTGGTTGCGCCCGTGTCCGCGCGGGTGCACTACTCCACCGACGGAGCGCCCGACCATACGCCGGGCGCTGTCAGCAACGACATGCAAAACCCGACCGGCAATACGGTCGTGCTCGCTCTCGACACGGAGACCTATCTCGTGATCGCGCACCTCAAGACAGGTAGCGTTCTGGTAGAGGCCGGGGACCAGGTTCAGGAGGGTGAACCCATCGGTGCCTGCGGCAACTCGGGCAACACCAGCGAACCCCACATTCACATCCACCATCAACGGCAGGATCCACGGAATCGCCCTCTCAACTTCTCCGAAGGACTGCCACTCTATTTTCGCGACCACGACGGAGCGGCTATGCCGGAGGGTGGTGTCAAAATCAGCAATGGAAAAGTCACTTTGGCCGGAGCCAAGGTGAAACACTCTCTGACCGAATGAGCTTACAATCAACCGCAGAGGTTCCTTCCATGAAGCGAGCGGCTGTCTCTTGCCTGGTTCTCCTGGTCTGTCTCGGGTTCGTTCCCGCCGTCCTACTGGCCGAAGAGGGTATGTGGAGGCCCGGGCAGCTTCCTGCTTTGGCAGAAGAGCTGAGGTCCTTGGATCCGGAGGTGGATGCCGCGGCGCTGTCGGACCTGACCGGCCACCCCATGAACGCGGTGATCTGGCTGGGCGGCTGCACGGCCTCCTTCGTGTCGCCCCAGGGTCTGGTGATCACCAACCACCACTGTGCCTACGGCTCCATTCAGCACAACTCCAGCGAGCAACGGAACCTGCTGGAGGATGGATTTCTGGCTGCCGGTCGGGCCTGGGAGCTTCCGGCGGCTCCGGGCAGCCGCGTCCTGGTCACGGTGGCGGTGGAGGACGTCACCCGGTCGGTGTTGGCGGCGGTTCCCGATGGAGCCGGTCCTCGGGAACGCTACCAGGCCATCGAAGACGGGCAGAAGGCCCTGGTTGCCGAGTGCGAGCACGACCCGGGGCATCGATGCCGAGTGGCCGCCTACTCCGGCGGGCTGGAGTATGAGTTGATCAAGCAGTTGGAAATCCGGGACGTTCGCCTGGTCTATGCGCCGGCCCTTGCAATCGGCAAATACGGGGGCGACATCGACAACTGGATGTGGCCCCGTCACACTGGGGACTACGCCTTCTATCGCGCCTACGTGGGCCCGGACGGAAAGCCGGCGGACCATGCGGAGGAGAACGTTCCCTATCGGCCCCGGCATCACCTGAAAGTCTCCACCCGGGGAGTCGACACCGGAGACCTGGTCCTGGTGGCGGGCTATCCGGGGAGCACCGACCGTTACCGCCTTGCCAGCGAGGTGGAGGGAGTCATCCAGTGGGACTACCCCCGTCGCATCGAGGCCTTCCGGCAGTGGCGGGACATCATCGAACGCACGGCGGCCGGCCGGGAAGAGAAGGCCCTCAAGTATGCGTCGCTGCAGGCCAGCCTGAACAACGTCATCAAGAATTACCGGGGAATGCTGGAGGGCTTCGCCAAGAGCGATATCCTGGAGCGAAAACGGGCCCTGGAGCGGGACCTGCAGGCCTGGATCGAAGCCGGTCCGCCTTCGCGGTCCGGGCTGAAGACCGCTGCCGGCGATCTGGGAAAACTGGTGGCCGAGTCCCAGTCCGGGCGGGAGGCGGCCCTTTACTACGACTTTCTCGGAGGCCGGTCTTCGCTGCTGAGAGCCGCCCGTAGGCTGTACCGGCTCAGCCGGGAGCGTCAGAAACCCGACGGGCAGCGGGAACCCGGCTACCAGGAACGCGACCTGGCCCGCAACCGAGAGAGGCTGAAGCGCATCGATCGGACCTTCGATCCGCAGGTGGACCGTGCCTGCTGGCGCCAGTTTGTCCTGAACTACGCCAAGCTCCCGGCAGAACAGCACGTCCAGGCCTTCGACGACTGGTTCGGGATTCGACCGACCGGGGTGCAGGAAGCCGAGCTGGACCGGCGCCTGGACGAGATGTACGGCCAGACCCGACTGGGGGATCTTGAAACCCGGATTTCCTGGATGGAGGCGGCGCCCCGGGATTTCGAAGCCAGCCAGGACCCCTTCATCCGGATGGCCGTCAGCCTCTATGACAGCGATATGGAACGCGAGGAGCGCGACAAGGAGCTTCAGGGACGATTCGACCAGGCGCGGCCGCGCTTCATGGAGGCCCTGATCGCCTACAACCAAAGCCGGGGCAAGTCCGTCTATCCCGACGCCAACTCGACCCTCAGAGTCACCTACGGCACGGTCAAGGGGTACTCGGCCAGGGATGGCCTTCGCTATCTCCCTTTCACCACCCTGCGCGGCATCCTGGAGAAAGACACGGCACAAGAACCCTTCAATGCCCCCCTCGGACAGCTCAAGCTGATTCGCGGCCGGGAGTTCGGCGACTACTACGTGAAAGCGCTGGATTCGGTGCCCGTGAATTTTCTGAGCACCCTGGACTCGACCGGAGGCAACTCGGGCTCCCCCACCTTGAACGGGCGCGGGGAGCTGGTGGGGCTGCTGTTTGACGGCAACTGGGAGAGCATCGTTGCCGACTGGGATTTCATTCCGGCCATCACCCGGTCCATTCACGTGGACATCCGTTACGCTCTATGGATCATGGAGCACCTGGACGACGCCCACCACCTTCTGACCGAGATGGGCATCGAGGCCGGCTCGGCGGACGGAGAATCCGGCCCGGGCTCGACCAGCCGGTAACCTTTTCGGGTGGCTGCCTGGTCTCGGCACCGGGACGGTGAAAGCGGCGGGAGCCGCTCCGTCAGCGGGCAGTCTGCCCGCGTCTCAGGGCGCGCTGGGGTTTGGTGGGTTCGTCCGGGTAGAGGTGGCCCACCTGGTCGGCGTAGCCGTTGAACATCAGGGTGGGGCGTCGAGGCCCCCGGCGCGGCGCCGCGTTGGCCACCAGCATGTAGTCCCATTCCTGGGACCATCGGGGATGGGGAACGTTGGGGTTCACGTTGCTCAGGTAGCCGTATTCGTGCTGGTAAGGCTTGGCCGACCAGAAGGTTCCCGGCTTTTTGGCGACCAGCTCGATCTTCACGATGGACTTGGGGGACTTGTAGCCGTATTTCCAGGGCACGATGATGCGCACGGGGGCCCCGTGCTGTTTGGGCAGAGGCTTGCCGTAGACTCCGGTCACTGCCAGGGTCAGGTCGTTCATGGCCTCGTCCAGGCGCAGGGCTTCGTAATAGGGCCACGGGTAGTGCCTTTCGCTGAGTCCGGGCATCTGTGCGGGCCGGTGGGCGGTGATGAAGCGGACGTGTCGGGCCTTGGCGGTGGGCTGGACGACCTTGAGCAGCTTGCTCAGGGGGAATCCTGTCCAGGGAATGTTCATGGCCCAGGTCTCCACGCAGCGGAAGCGGTAGACTCGCTCTTCCTGCTCGAATCCGAAAAGGTCGTCCAGATCGAAGGTTCGGGGCTTGTGACACTCGCCGCTCACCTCCACCTTCCAGGGCTCCACTTCAAACCTGCTGGTATATTTCCAGACCGGTCCCCCGCGATTGGGCAGAAACTCGTAGAAATTGTTGTGCGTCGCTGCCACCAGGCGGTCGGTCAATTCGAGGTTCGGGGGATCGAAACCGGCGTTGCGCTTGGCCGGGAACACTTCCGGTCGCTCGAAGGGAAGGGACAGGGGCCCGCCTTCCGGAGGCGGAGGCGGCTGGGCGCAGCCCAGGGAGGGATGCAGGCAGGTGCCGGCGCCAGCCAGCAGGGCCGTCTGTACGAACCTGCGGCGGTTCAGGAACACCGATTCTTCTGTAGGCTCCAAACGCGGAAGCTGATGCACGTTTCTCACTGTCCTACCTCCACTGGTTCCCGGTCGAGTACGAGGGCGTTCTGGTACCGGCCGAAACCATTCCTCCGGCAAGAATGGGATCAGGGATAACCTTTCCCCCAACGAATCTTAGCACGGGAGATGGATGCGGGCGGACGATTTGGAGTTGGCCCGGCAGGCGGGCCGAGCGTTGACGGTACCAATGCCATCCTTGCTCATGGGTGGCGCCATCCGCAGGTATCGGATCGATGACTTGCAGAACCGGCCCAGCCGGCCGCGGCGATAATGGATAGAACGATGACGCCGACCCGCCCACCCGACGCCAGCGCGCCTGCCGAGGTCCTTCCCCCTCCCGGCGACTTCCTGGGGCGCCTTCGCCAGGTCGGACCTTCGCTCATCCTGACCGCCGGGATCGTGGGCTCGGGCGAGCTGATCGTGACCACCACGCTGGGAGCCAGGCTGGGCTTTGCAGCGCTCTGGCTGATCCTGTTGAGCTGCGCCTCCAAGGTGGTCCTGCAGGTGGAGATCGGACGCTACGCCATCTCCTCGGGAGACTCCTCGCTCAGATCGGTGGACCGGATTCCGGGTCCGCGCTGGCGAGCTTCCTGGGTGGTCTGGGGCTGGCTCTTCAGCACACTGATCTCCGCCAGCCTGGTGGGTGGAATCGTCGGCGGCGTGGCTCAATGCCTCCACCTGATCCTTCCACATCTGAGTGTCACCGCCTGGGGAATCCTCGCCTGCCTGGTGACGCTGGGGATCCTGCTCAGCGGCGGCTACAGCGTGGTCGAGCGTGGGGCCATGCTCATGGTGGTGGCTTTCAGCCTGACCACGGTGGTGGCGGCGGGGGCACTGCAGTGGTCCGACCACGCCCTGTCTGCCGAAAGCGTGTGGGAAGGGCTGACGTTTCAACTGCCGGCTCAGGGAGGCCTGGCCCTGGCCTTTGCCCTGTTCGGCCTGACCGGGGTGGGCACCTCCGATCTGTTTGCCTACCCCAACTGGTGCCTGGAGAAAGGATACGCCCGCCATATCGGACCCCGCGGCGGCCGGCCGGGCTGGAACCAGCGGGCGCGGGGCTGGATCCGGGTGATGCAACTGGATGCCCTGCTGGCCATGGGCATCTATACCACCATCACGGTTGCCTTCTACCTGCTGGGAGCCGCCGTTCTTCACGGCCAGGGCCTGGTGCCCGAGGGCGGCCAGATGATCGCCACCCTCTCCAGGACCTTTACCGGAATTTTCGGTCCCTGGGGCTACTTCGTTTTTCTTACCGGGGCCCTGGTCACCCTCTACTCCACCCTGTTCGCCTCGGTGGCGGCCAACGCCATCATGGGACTGGATTGCCTGACCGTCTTCGGCTTTCTTTCGCGTAATCGCCCGCTGCAGCGGATCCGCTGGCGAAGGGGTATGCAAGTCTTCTGGGCCGCGGTCTTCGCCACCATCTTCCTGGCTTTTCCGGAACAGCCGGTTCAGCTCATCGTTGTGGGAGGCGTGGTGCAGACCGGCATGTTGCCCGTGATTGCCTGCGCCATCCTCTACCTGCGCTACCGCCGGCTGGATCGCGGGATCGGTCCCTCCGCCTGGATCGACTGGCTGCTGTGGCTGTCCGCCGGACTTACGCTCTGCGTGGCCTCTTATACGCTGCTGGGGCACCTGGGTAGGTGAGGAAGAGGAGAGGGTGGTGAATCGGCCGGAGCTCAGGAACCGCTTGACGGGGTTGCCGTCTGGCCACTGGCTTCCCGTCCGGCCGGCGTCAGCAGGACGGCCCGGCCCAGCACCCTGCCGGATCTCAGGTCCGCCATGGCGCGGTTGATCTCCTCCAGCGGATAGGGGTGGGTGACCAGGGGTTTCAACTTGTTCTCCGCCAAGAGTTGAACCGCGCCCACCAAGTCCTGCAAGCGGCCGCAACGGGTGCCCAGGATCTCCAGCTCATTCTGCGCCAGCCGTTTTCCGTTCAGTCCGTAGGTCTCGGGCGTGTAGCCGACGACGGTAAGGCGTCCCCCCGGGCGAAGGCTGTCCACCCCGGCTGCCAGGGTCTGCTCCACCCCGACGCAGTCGATCACACCGTCAACCCCCTCGCCCCGGGTAAATTCCCGGACGGCCTCCTGGACATCCGTGCGGGTAGAGTCGATAGCGAAATCGGCGCCCATCCGGAGGGCGAATTCGATCTTTTCCGCCACCCGGTCCACGGCCAGGACGATGGCGCCGGCCAGTTTGGAGATCTGAATGGCCGAGAGGCCCACGCCCCCGGCGCCGAAGATGACGATGCGGTCGTTCAGCCCGACTCCGGCCCGGTCCACGGCGTGCAGGGCCGTGATGCGGGCATCGGCCAGCACCGCCGCTTCCGCCCAGGGGATGTTGTCGGGCAACGGGACCAGTTGTCGGGCCGGAATGGCCAAATATTCGGCGTGGCCGCCCCGGTCCTTGGCCCCCAGGACCCCCGCCATGTGGGGACAGAGTTGCTCGCGGTGGGTCCGGCACATGCGGCAGCGGCCGCAAGTGGAGAAGTTGTAGACGACCACCCGGTCGCCCGGCTTCACTCGGGTGACCCGCTCTCCCACCTCGGAGACCACGCCGGCCACCTCATGGCCCAGGATGGCGGGGAGCTCGGGGCTGTAGCCGAAACCGTCCACGATTTTCAGGTCGGTGCCGTCGGTCCCGCAGGCCATCACCTGGATCAAGGCTTCCTCGTCCCCGAAAGCGGGCCGGGGCCTCTCCTCGATCTCCAGGGGCCGACCCAGTTGTTTGAGAACGGCGGCGAGCATCGCTTCCTCGATCGGCCTGCCGCGGAGGCTCACCCGCCTGTCTCAAGCTTCAACGGGCATCGGAACGGAGCCTCGAAAGCGGTGCGGGTTGGCTGCGAGCGAGTTTAGGGGATGGCGCCGCCGGGTGTCAAACTGGGGCACCCCATGGATTGCTCCTCCGTCGTTGACACTCCCGGGTCAACCTCCTAGTATGGCCTTTCCGGCCCGGACCGCTCAGCTGCAATTACTGCAAGCAAGGGTGTTACGCACGGGCTAATTCCAACAGGGAGGAGCGACACCAGTGAAACTTGGATCCGGTCAGTTGACATTTGAAGAGGCGGAAGGTTGGGCCAGGCTTCCCGAAGGATGGGACCTGGGAGAGGTCCCCGGGATCGCGGTGGACTCCCGGGACCGCGTCTACGCTTTCTGCCGCGCCGAGAATCCCGTGGTCATCTTCGACCGGGACGGCAGCTACCTGGACTCCTGGGGGAAGGGGCTCTTCGTGAGGCCCCACATGATCTTCATCGGCCCCGACGACTCCGTTTACTGCGTGGACGACAACGGGCACCGGGTTCACAAGTTCACGACGGAGGGAGAACTGCTGATGACCCTGGCGCCCACCGACGGCGTGGCCGACACCGGCTACAACGGGACCGACGTCCAGTCCATCCTGCGTTCAGGCCCCCCTTTCAACACCCCCACCGACGTGGCACTGGCTCCCGACGGCAACCTGTTCGTCTCCGACGGATACGGCAATGCCCGGGTTCACAAGTTCAGCCCGGACGGCCAATTGCTGCTCTCCTGGGGAGACCCCGGAGATGGACCCTCTCAGTTCAGACAGCCTCACGGCGTCTACGTGGATCCGGAGGGAAAGGTCTACGTGGCCGACCGCCAGAACTGCCGCATCCAGATCTTCTCGCCCGAGGGAGAGTTTTTGGACCAGTGGACCGAGGTGTGGTGGCCCAACGATCTGTGCCAGGATCGGGAGCAGAACTTCTGCGTGGCCGAGATCGGCGGCATCTTCATGTATGGGCGCGAGGCCCGGCTGGACAAGCCCGCCGCACGAATGACCGTCAGGTCAGCCGACGGAAGCATCCTGGCCGAGTGGTGTGAGGAGGACCCCTACGGCACGGGACGCTTTTTCTCTCCCCATTCGGTGGCGGTGGACTCCCACGGGGACATCTACGTGGGCCAGGTCACCTTTTCCTACACCAAGCGCCAGGCCCCGCCCGGCTCCAAGGTGCTGCGCAAATACGTGAGGCAGTAAACCTTGAGGCTGGCTTTGCCTGAAGATCCCAGTAAGGCGAATGGCCATCCGCCAATTCCGGCATCCCGTCAGTGAACGCCAGACCCCGAGCGCTGAACCGCCCGGGGTCTTTTCGTTTATGGCCTGTTTTTTGGACAGGGGCTGTCCTACTTTTCCATGTCTATTCTGATTTTCGAACCGGGTTCCGGCGATGGGTTCCGGTCAGAGCGGCAGCTTGCCAGCCGGTGCCACTTCCGGAACAGGTTGCGGAATCGCGCGCGCCATATTATGTAATGTCCATGGGAACGCCAGTCGAGGGCGGGGAACGCAATTCCGGAGAATGACCGGAGGGCGTCAACCGTGGTCCTTTACCGGCCGGAAAGGAGCCAGACTAGTGTGCTGGAAACGCGGATGCCTGCTGGTGGTCGTTCTGGCGCTGGCAGCCTGTGGCGGCGAAAAAGATATGCCCCGCGCCGCTTCGGATTGTGTCGAGTGCCATCGTGACGTGACGCCCAACATCGTCACCGATTGGGAATTGAGCCGGCATAGCACGGAAGGCGTGGACTGCTCCCTTTGTCATGGAGACAAGCATCGCTCCGCGGACGATGTGGCGTTGGTCAGGACGGCGACGCCCGATGTCTGTGCAACCTGCCATCCGATCCAGACCAGGCAGTTCGAAGGCGGCAAGCACGCTCTGGCCTGGGTCAGCATGAACGCCATGCCGACGACGCATTGGCTGCCGATGGCGATGACCGAAGGCATGAAGGGCTGCGGCGGTTGCCATCGTCTGGGGCTGAAGAGCGAAGAGGAGATCCGGGAGTTGAAGGCGGAGGGGGTGATGTTCGGGCTCGCCTCCTGCGATGTCTGCCACACGCGCCACCTGTTTTCCGTCAAGGAAGCTCGGGAGCCGCAGGCATGCCGCACCTGCCACATGGGCATCGATCACCCGCAATGGGAAATGTACTCCTCATCCAAGCACGGCGTTCGGCACCTGCTCAAGCAGACCGGAACGCTGCCGAAGGAGGCCGCGGCGCCCACCTGCCAGACCTGTCACATGCCGCAGGGGAACCACGGCGTACGGACCGCCTGGGGCTTCCTGGCGGTGCGATTGCCCTTGCCGGAAGATCCGCAGTGGGCGGCGGACCGCACGACCATTCTTCAGGCGCTGGGGGTCCTGGACCCTCAGGGGAATCCGACCGCGCGTCTGGAGACCGTCAAGCAAGCGGACGTCGCCCGGCTGACCCACGAGGAGTGGCAGGCGGAGCGCGACCGCATGATCGAGGTTTGCGAGCAGTGCCATTCGGCGAACCTGGTGCGGGCGGAGCTCAAGAAGGGCGACGAGATGATCCGGGAGACCGACCGTTTGCTGGCCGAGGCGATTCGCGTTGTCAGCGCTCTCTATCGGGACGGGGTGTTGCGCAAGCCGGATCACTATGCCTACAACTTCCCGGACTTGCTGGCTTTCCACGACGCGCCCTCGGTGATCGAACAGCGACTCTTCAAGATGCACCTGGAACACCGGATGCGAGCCTTTCAGGGTGTGTTCCACAACAATCCCGATTACGCGCTTTGGTACGGTTGGAGCGAGATGCTGCAGGATCTGACCGAGATCAAGACGCTGGCGGCGGAGCTGCGCAAGAGCCGGTAGCCGAGGCCGCGGGGGCCTTTCCCAATGACCGGTTACGCCATAAGCCTGGGTTTCCTGGCGGTCGTGACAATCGCACTGATCGGGTTTCTGGTGCGCAGGCCCGAGTCGACCGGCACGCTCGGGGGCAGGATACTGGCATTCCTGGCTCTCTTCATTCTGCCGGGGCTGCTGCTTCTGGGTGGTGCCGGACGACATTACGAGCAGGCAAAGTCGACTCGGTTTTGTCTCTCTTGCCACATCATTCAACCCTATGGGGAGAGCCTGTATATTGACCATGCCGCCTTTCTTCCCGCATCGCACTATCAGAACAAGCGCATCCCTGCCGACCGGGCCTGTTACACCTGCCACACCAACTACACCATGTTCGGCGACTTCGATGA
>JAPVWS010000005.1 GCA_027493295.1 Candidatus Versatilivorator vitaminiformans
TCCGCTCGGCAGCACGGGCAGCTTGCCATCCCGCTCGACGGTCCCGCAGGAAGAGTCTCCGGGGTCGAACGAACGCAAGACTCGGTCCGCCAACGTCCCAAACGGTCCAGTAGATTCCGGTTCAAATAGAGGGATACAATGGGGGGAGTGAAGCGGGCTGATACACATTAAGTCGTTTATAATTAGCCTGTTACAAGAAATACAATATAGACGCGAATGCGGCGGATAGGAAGCACCCTCCCGGAACGCACAGCGTTACCAAAACGCCACCGCCCACCCACCGCCGACATCCACTCACGGAGCGCCGCCTTCGCGGACACCCCCGCGCCGCAACCTGGTAGCCTCCCCGTCAACCTCCAAACTCCCAGGCCGCAGAACCACCCCATAGGACTCCCGGGCCGCCTCCGCGGACACCTTGCCGTCCAGGACGTCCCGGCGGACCGCTTCCGGGTCCCGGGTCATGGGGTCTCCCCAGCCACCGCCTCCGGGCTGGATGTGGCGGATGAGCTCGCCCGGCTGCATGGTCTCGGTCACCATGGTAGGCAGGGTGCGCTGGTCCTCCCGCCCCGGATTCAGGATGCTCATGGAACCCGTTCCGGGTTGCCCTCCGTAGAGGCCATAGGGCAGATGCTCCCTGCGGTCGGAGCGTATGGTCAGGTTGGCCGGCTCCTCCCCCATGTAGCGCCAGTCCCGGACCACGGCCAGGCCGCCCCGGAAGCGGCCGGCCCCTCCGCTGTCCACCGCCAGCGCGTACTGTTCCAGCCGCACCGGGTATTCCAGCTCCATCAGCTCGGCCGGGATGTTGGAGATGACGGCTCCGGGGTTGGTCAGGCCGTCGTTGGCGTCCTTGTCGGGGCGGGCGCCCCAGGTCCCGGCCACCAGGTCGAACATGACGAAGGGGTCCCGCCCTTTTTGATAACCGCCGATCAGGATGAGGGAGTTGCCTCCCTCGCCTGCTGCCGGCACCCGGTCGGGCAGCACCTGGGCCAGGGCGCCGAACAGGGCGTCCGACAGGCGAAAGCCCACCACGCCCCGCATGCTGGAGGCGGCCGGCATGACCGGGTTCAGGATGGAAGCCTCCGGGGCGATGACCTCCAGGGGGCGGAAGAAGCCCGAGGTGTTGGGGATGTCGGCCCGCATCATGGAGCGCACCGCGTACCCGCAGCAGGAGACGGTGAAAGGGAAGGGCGAGTTGATGCCGCCCTTTACCTGGGGGCTGCTTCCGGTGAAGTCGATTTCCAGGGAGTCCCCTCGCACGCTGAGCTTCACCTTGAGCGGGATGGTGCCGGCGTCCACCCCGTCGTTGTCCAGGTAGTCCTCGAATCTGTACTCCCCGTCCGGCCAGGAACGGATCTCGGCCCGCACCACCCTCTCGGTCAGGTCCAGGAGCTCTTCGTAGTAGCGGTCCAGGACCTCGGACCCGTAGCGGTCCACCAGCTTGAGCAGGCCCTTTTCGCCGGTCTTGCAGGCCGACAGCTTGGCCCGGATGTCTCCCAGGGTCATTACCGGGACCCGGACGTTCTTCTCCAGGATCTGAAAGATGCTTTCCGAGGGGCGGCCTTCCTCGTAGAGCTTCAGAGGCGGCAGGCGCAGGCCTTCCTGGAAGATCTCGGTGTTGTCGCAGGCGGCGCTGCCCGGCACCCGCCCGCCGACGTCCAGGTGATGGGCCACTACCGCCGAGAATCCCACCAGGGACTCCCGCTGGAAGACGGGTTGAAAAATGAAGATGTCGGGCAGGTGGATGCCGCCGTCGAAGGGATCGTTCATGATGAACACGTCCCCGGGTCGGACCCGGCCCCGGTACTTGTTCAGAGTGGACTCCAGGGCGAAGGGAATGGATCCCAACTGGAAGGGGATGGTGACCGGTCCGGGCCCGCCAGCCGGGAGGGACCACGATGGTGGTGTCGAACTCGTCGATCAGCAGGGGTCCCTGGCGTGGGTTCTCCATTTCGGCTCTGGCCAGCAACGGGCACTCCATCCATCCCTGGTCGGGGCCGAAGTAGGCACTGCGGGAGGAGTGGGCAGCGCGGGCTGCACCGGCTGGCGTCCCGTCGCCCAGCAGGCTGCGCCGCTGAGCCACCCGTCCGATCAGGCGCAGGTTGACCAGCGTATAGGCCTCCCCCGGACGGGCTCGATGCCCGTAGGTTTTCTGGTGCTCCTCGTCGAAGGCCTGTTCCAGGTGGCGGATGGCGCCGGCGTTCAGGGGGCCCTCGGGAAGGGGCAGGGACAGCTCGAAGGACTGGCCGGCATAGCGCAGGTCGGCTTTGCGCAGGATTCGGATCTCGCCGGGAGCGAAGCCCTCTTCCTCGAGTAGCCGCCTCACCTCCGACTCCATGCGCTCCATGAGCCGGTTGAGCCGCTCCAGGTCGGCGCTGCGGGAGTCCTGATAGCAGGTCTGGACCCGATGGTGCTCGATGTCGGCCGACAGCAGCCCGAAGGCGCTGAAGAGTCCGGGGTGGAGGGGGACCACCGCCCGGCTCATCTCCAGCGACCCCGCCATGCCGCAGGCGTGGATGGGACCGCTGCCGCCGAAGGCGAACAGGACGGCCTCCCTCAGGTCGCGGCCGCGCTCGGTGGAAACGGCTCGCACCGCCCGGATCATGGTGGAGTTGGCCAACAGGTGCACCCCGTAGGCGGCCTGGATCAGATCCAGGCCCAGGGGTCGGGCAATCTGTTCCGACAGGGCCTGCTCGGCCTTGTGGCGGTTGAGCGGTAGGCCGCCGCCCACCAGTCCCTCGGGGTTGATGTAGCCCAGCAGCAGGTTGGCGTCGGTGATGGTGGCCTCGCTCCCCCCTTGGTCGTAGCAGACCGGCCCCGGCGACGACCCGGCG
>JAPVWS010000050.1 GCA_027493295.1 Candidatus Versatilivorator vitaminiformans
GGGCATTCATCCTCCCCGCCCGCTTACCCCACCAAATCCCTGAAGCCGGGTGTATAATAGGCTCAAACCACCATCGTTTGGCATTCCATTACGGCTTCAGGCGCAAGGAGGAGTCATGAGGAATCAATCCAGGCAGGCATCATCCCGGTTCTCGATCGGAGAGCGTCGGACCTTTCTAAAGGCGGCCGTCCTGGGAGGAGTGGGGCTGGCGGCCCGGGCAGCCCTTCCTGACAGGGCTCTGTCAGCCGCCGCTGCCAAGAAAGTCCCTTCCCATTCGGAGACTCTGGTGGCCACGCTCTACAAGAGCCTGTCGGAGGAACAGCGAAGGGTCATGACGTTCCCCTTCGATCATCCCCTTCGTTCCAAGGTGGACAACAACTGGGCGATCACGCCTCACAAGATCAACCGGTTCTACACGGCTGACCAGCAGGCCATGATCAGGGAGATCTTTCAAGGAGTTCACAATCCGGACTACGTGGACAAGGTCATGGAACACATGAAGGACGACGGGGGAAGCCTGGGCAACTACTCCATCGCCATCTTCGGACGACCGGCAACCGGAAAGTTCGAGTTCGTTCTTACCGGACGCCACTGCACCATGCGCTGCGACGGAGATTCGGTGGAAGGAGCCGCCTTCGGTGGACCGATCTTCTATGGTCATGCGGCCCGTGACTTCTACGAGGCTCCGGACCATCCCGGAAACGTCTACTGGTACCAGGCCAAGTCGGCCAACCGCGTATTCCAGGCCCTGGACGGCAAGCAGCGCCAAATGGCGCTGCTTGCCGATCCCCGCAAGGAACAGCAGACTCGAACCGTGAGACTGGATGAGGAACTGGCCGGCCTGCCCGTCTCGGAAATGAGCCGCGACCAGGTGGAGTTGGTAGAGGAGGTGCTGGCCGACCTGCTGTTGCCCTTTCGCCGGCGAGATGCCGAGGAAGCCATGCGCTACATCAAGAAGGAGGGCAAGCTGGATGGACTGAGCCTGTCGTTCTACCGCAGCGGCGATATCGGGAACGACGGCATCTGGGACAATTGGCAGCTACAGAGCAAGAACATGGTCTGGTACTTCCGCGGCAGTCCCCACGTACACGTCTGGGTCAACATCAGGGCTTGACCCGGAAACGCAGCAATCGCTAAACGCCCCTACCCCTTGAGCTCGTTCCAGAGCGCTTCGTAGTAGCGCATCAGTCGAACCGCGTCGGAGCTGGCCGGAATCTCGGCCAGCGTATACCGGCGGTAACCCGACTGGGTGAGCAGGTCGAACAGTTCTCGCCAGGGGTAGTCCTTCCTCCAAAGCTCCCTGATGTGAACATTCCTCAACCAGGGCTTCAACAGTTCGAAGCTCCCGGCCACCGAACCCTCCCTGACGTCTTCGGGGTTCGAGTTCCAGCAGACCCCCACCATGGGATGATCTGCCAACTCCATGATCCTCCGCACCCGAGCCGGACTGTTTGACTTGGGCCCGTGGACTTCCAGCCAGATTTCCACGCCGTAGCCCTGAGCGTGTTTGCCGCACTCCCGCAAGGCCTCCGCAATCTGGCCCAGGGTTTGACTCTCCGGAACCTCGTCGGGAATCCCGTTGGGGCGCACCTTCACTCCGAGGGCCCCCACATCGTGAGCCAGTTCCACGAACTGCTTGGTCTCTTCTACATTTCTGCCGACTACGCTCCTGTCGGTGGAGTGGAATTCGCAAGCAGTCCCCAGGCTCAGCAGGCGAATGGGAGAGAAGCCGAAGCGGCTCGCGACGGCAACGCGCTCTTCCCTGCTCAGATGGGGTTCCACTCCATGCTGGTGGGTTGTGCGCAGTTCGACCGAACGGAAGCCCGTCTCCTCGCAGGCCTCGATCAGGGTCGGCAGATCCCAGTCTTTTCCCAGGTTCCAGGTGACCATGCCCAAGGCGTAGTCACCGCCACCCAGGGCAGGATTGTTCCGACTTGATTGCATGACACACCTCCCTCAACCGACTCAGAGAACCACGGCCGTCCGATATTTCCAGGCGCGCCGGGCGGCTTCCACAACCTCGATGGCTCGTAATCCGTCCATTCCCCCGGCCGCAACCGGCACCCGGCCACGGACCGCTTCCACGAAATTGGCCAGCATCCGCCCCATGGGCGATCCCCTGGATCTGTCGCGACCCGGTTCCAACCCGCCGGAATCCGCGCCCGCAAACAACTCCAGATCCAGGCGCCCCTGAGGACCGCGGATCTCAAGACACGCCACCCCCGCCATCCTGACTGCTTCCAGCGAGTCTATCAGGCTGCTTTCCAGGATGACCACAGTCCCATGGTTCATCTCCAAACGCAGCCACCCTGAAGGTTGGCCGGCTCCGTCCTCGGAGCCCATCAGCGTTATCAGGGTGAATTCTCCACCCAACAGCCAGCGCAGTGTATCGACCAGGGCGGTTCCCGGATTAGTCCCGATGCCGCCATCCCCCCCGGAGGCGCCTGCCGATGAAACCCCGGAAAGCCCGTCTGACCTGCGGACCGTGACAGTCAAGGGATTTCCCAGGTTTCCCTGCAGGACCCGTTTCCGAACCTGGCTGCAAGCCGAGCTGAATCGAACCGGAAAGCAAACCCCGAACAGCACGTCGTGAGCCTGGGAAATGGCCCACGTTTCACGGGCTTCCACCAAGGTTTCGCAGATCGGGCTTTCGCAGAGAATCGGTTTGCCGGCGCGGACGCAGTCCACCACGGTTTCCTTCCGGCGGTCGCCGGAAACAGAGACGACCATCCCCTCGGCGGGAAACCGCTCCAGCAGGATTCGATGGTGGGGGAAAGTAGCGACCCCTTGCAGCCCTCCGCCCCGATCCATCTTCAGACAGGACCCAGGTGCCACCACCGCCGCAAGCTGTACCTCGGGCATACGCCTGAGGCACTCCAGGTAGGTTCCGGCGGTTGGCCCGCCAAGGCCGACAAGACCAACTCGAGTGGTCATTGACTAGTGTTCTGTCTCAGAAATAGGGTTGCCATCTTTCGGAGCGCAATGGTGCCGGATTGTAGGAGCGACGACGAGTAAATGCCATTCATTGCGAGGAGGAGCGACGACGAAGACGGCGCCGTTCCGCCCGAACCCGCAGGGCCGATGGAGGTTCCGGGGGGGAAAGCACCACGGTGACTCTTGGCTGAAACACAACGGGCTTCTCCTACCGACCGTTTCCCGGTGGAACCTCCATCGGAGATGGTAATCCTATTTCTGAGACAGGACACTAGCCCAACCCCGACAGCTTCAACCGTCGCAGACGCCTGCCGATCTTGCCGCTGCTCATCTGCTTCATCATTTTGCGCGCCTGCGCGTAACGCTTGAGCAACTGGTTGACCTTCTGGACCGAAGTGCCGCTGCCCCGAGCGATGCGTTTGCGCCGGCTTCCATTGATAATCTGATGGTGGGTTCGCTCCCTGGGGGTCATGGAATTGATGATGGCTTCAATGTGCAGCAGTTCCTTTTCGTCCACCTTGACCTTGTTCAGTTCCTTGAACGCACCCACTTGAGGAAGCATGGAAAGAATCTCCTCCATCGACCCCAGCCGTCGCATCTGCCTCATCTGATCCCGGAAGTCTTCCAGGGTAAAGGAATCGCTTCGGACCTTCCTCTCAAGCTCCAAGGCCTTTTCACGATCGATGGTCTCCTCTGCCTTCTCGATCAGGGACAGCACATCCCCCATGCCCAGAATCCGGGAAGCCATCCGATCCGGATGAAAAAGCTCCAGGGCATCGTACTTCTCGCCCACGCCCACAAACTTGACCGGCTGTCCTGTCACCGACCGTATGGACAATGCCGCCCCGCCCCTGGCGTCGCCGTCCATCTTGGTCAGGATGACACCGCTTAGCGTCAAGCGCTGGTGAAACTCCCGGGCGCTCTTGACGGCGTCTTGACCGGTCATGGCGTCAGCCACCAACAAGGTTTCGGTGGGGACCACCAGATCCCTGACCTCCTGCAGCTCCCGCATGAGAGCATCATCGATATGGAGTCGGCCCGCGGTATCGATCAGGAGAACATCGCAGCCGCCGGTCCCGGCCTCCACAAGCGCCGAGCGGCAGAGCCGCAGCGGGTCATCGACGCCCTCTCCCCGGAAACAGGGAAGATCGAGGTCGCGTGCAATCACGGAAAGCTGCTCCCTGGCCGCCGGCCTGTACACGTCGATGGAAAGCAAAAGGGGCCGGTGACCGTTGCGGTCCAGCCACCGGGCCAGTTTTCCGGCAGAGGTCGTCTTCCCCGAACCTTGCAGGCCCACCATCAAGTAAACGGACGGCGGCTTGCCGGCAAAGGAAAGGGCGGAGGATTTTCCTCCCAGCAGCTCCACCAGCTCGTCCCTGACTATCTTGATGACCTGCTGGGTCGGGGTCAGCGACTGCAGAACCTCCTGACCCGTAGCCCTGCCTCTGATTGCCTCTACGAACTGCTTGACCACCCGAAAGTTTACATCCGCTTCCAGGAGAGCCAGGCGAATCTCTCGCAAGGCGCTGGTGACGTGAGCCTCAGAGAGCTTGCCTTCACCTCGAAGAGTCTTGAACACTCTCTGAAGGCGCTCGGTCAGTTGATCAAACATTCCACAAAACTCCTGGCGAGGCTTCTCCAACCCCTTGGTGGCGCTTCGTCGTCCTTCGTGTTCCTTCGTGAATTTCTTTTTGGCCTTCTTGGATAACTCTCAGTTGTTTCAGGTACGAAAAATCCTGTGCATCCTGGGCATCGATGTGAACAAAAAACTGCCCATGCTCGACTTTGAACCGGCTTCCAGCCACAAGGCGCCGGCGTTTGTTTAAGGGGACTCCGCCTTTACCGAGAGTCTCTCGATTCCCTGAGCCCGGCCGGTCTCCGGATCGATATCGACCGCAACCGCGTCGATCCTGACGTTCTGCTTGGCCGGCCCAAAGCGTGCCGGCAACTGGTCGATGAACTTGGATCGAATAATGTCGGTCTCGACACCGATAATGGAGTCGTGGGCACCGGTCATGCCGACATCGGTCATGTAGGCAGTCCCCTTCGGGAGCGTGCGCTCGTCGGCGGTGGCCACATGTGTATGGGTGCCCAACACGGCCGAAACCCTGCCGTCCAGATACCAGCCCATCGCCTGCTTCTCCGCGGTGGCTTCGGCGTGGAAATCCACCAGGACTACCTTGATGTCCGGCGAGAGGCTGTCGATAAGCTGTTCGCCCACACGGAACGGGCAATCGGTGAGGGGCATGAACAGCCGACCCTGCAGATTGATCACTGCAAAGGGGACGTGGCTCCGGGTTTCACCCACAAAGAGGCCGTGGCCCGGAGTTGTGGGCGGATAGTTGGCCGGACGCAGCAGTCTAGGCTCCTGGTCCAGGAAATCCAGGATCTCTTTCCGGTCCCACACGTGATTTCCGGAGGTCAACACCTCTACCCCCATTTCGAGAAACTGGTGGGCCAATGGCGGAGTAATCCCGCGTCCTGCGGCCGAGTTTTCGACGTTGGCCACGCACAGGTCGATCCGTCTTTCCTCCAGAATCTGGGGAAGATGGCCTCGAACGGCTTCTCGTCCCGGTCTTCCGAAGACGTCGCCAATAAACAGGATCCGCAGATTCTTGACGGGCATATCCCCCCGGCGGAATGTGATCCAATCAGCGGCTTGGCGGGGATGGCTGGGAAACCCTTATAACGGCCAAGTGCTTCAGGAGGTTGATGGCCTCAAGCCATCATAGACGACAGCCTTGGAGATTACAATTGAAGGGCGGGCAGCGGCCGGCGGGCAAAGAAAAACCCCGCTCTGCCGTGAGACACCTTATTTGGACCTGGAGACCAGGTGGGCGCCACTCCTTGAACATTAGGAAGCTTCACATGGTGAAGCTTACACACCGTACAAAGGTCAGGCTCCCTTCAAATAGGTGTTGGTTCAAATAATACATGCCTACACGTACATTGCAGGGTGGAAGGATTCTAGTGAAAGCCGATTCTCCAGGTCAAGCCCCTTACCTGGAACACCCTGATTCACTCCTCATGAGCCGCCCCGTCGTGTGGGACGGCGGCGCGGTTAGGCAAAAAGTGAATAGTGGCTGGTGGAGAGTGGAGAGTTATTTGATCGACACGTTACGCATCTTGTCTGAAGCACCGCTGTTTCGCCCTGTATCAGCCGCGCCGTCGCACGGTCCGGAGTCGAGCCTTGCCCCCCACCGCATCAGCCTTCGCCATCCGGCGCTGCTTTGCGGCGTCGCAATTGCCCCCCTCCGCATCAGCCTTCGCCTGCGGCTCGGCTTCTGCGACTCCCCCTCAAGGGGGGAGTAATTGAGTTCTACTGGAAGCCTTGTGCTGGCCTCAATCACTCCCCCCTGGAGGGGGAGTCGGTGAGACAAGGGCTCCGCCCGCAGTCGAACCGGTGGGGGGGGACGGAACCAGCGAGATCGCCGGATAGGAGATCCAGCCCCCAATCGAGCCGGTGGAGGGCCCCAGTCTCCCAGGTTCGTAACAGGCCCCTGTTTCACTCTCGTATGATCCGCGCGGAAGGACGGGGGGCTTGTCTGAAGCACTTCTGTTTCACAGTGTATGATCCGCACAAAACGTCGGGCCCCGTCGATCATCTGACTATCATCCGACCTCTCGGCGGAGTATGGCCTATCTTCCCGGCGGTCCATTTCTCATTCGGGAAGGAACGCGTCCAGCATATCGGAGCAGCGGCTGCTCTTGTCCGCGAGAGCGGCGTCTGACCGCTCGGCCTGATCCCGTTGCTGAAACAGCTCATCGGCAATATTCAGCGCCGCCATCACGGCTACCTTGACGGTGTCGACGGTTCGACTGGACTCCTGGATTTCTCGCATTTTCCCGTCGACATAAGCCGAAAGCCGCTCCAGGTAGTCTCCGTCAATGGCCCCGGTGACAGCGTAAACCCGATCGCAGATCTCAACCCGCCTGACCTCATTTTCGCTTTGCATCGTCCGCACTCCAAGGGTCGACCATTCAAATTTCCCATCCGTCCAAACTGCCCAGGATCCGCTCGACTTTCTCCTTGATCATCTCCCGGTCCCTTCCAAATTCCGAGACCTCGGACTTCAGCCGATCGTTCTCCGACGCACACTGCTCCATTTCCGATTTGAGTCTCCGGACTTCCGCTTCCAGGGCTTCCTTCTGAGCCTTGGTGGCCTTGAACAACTCCACCATCCGATAAACCCGGCTCTCGAGGTCAGCAAATTTTTCCAATCCGTTTCCCAAGGTCATCCCCTTAGCTGCGCACCAAACCTGTCTCTCAGGCTGGCCAACACCGCTTGGTCGAACCGATTGGCATCTTCCTCCAGCAGCGTTCGATCCAGCCTCTGGTAAACGAGCCGGATCGATATTCCCTTCTTGCCGTGCGGCAATCGACCTCCCTGATACAGGTCAAACGGAAATATCGAATGGAGCTCCTGGATTTGAGTGTCCCGAACAGCCGATTCAATGTCCCCATAGCTAACGTCACCATCCACCACAATGGAGAGGTCCCTCTGAATGGCAGGGAAACGCGGAATTTGCCTGGCTCTGGGTTCGGAACGCCACAGTGGATGGAGTTGGCTCAACTCGATTTCAGCCGCAAACACCGGCTGTCCAATCTTGTGGTCCGCACAAATGCCGGAATCCAGCTTACCGAAACTGCCCAGCTCCGCATCCCCGAGCCGGATTTGTCCGGCAGCAACCGAACTCCAGTGAGAATCCAACTTGTCGCAAGCTTCAAACCGAACCTCCTCCTTGCCAAGTGTGGACGGCTCCAACAGAGTCTCGATGTCCCCCTTGAGGTCAAAGAGCGAGTATGCCTCGGCAGCGCCGTGAACCGTTTTTTCCTCCAGGTTGCCTGTCACCAGCAGCCCCACCCTGGATTGCTCTCCAGACTGTTGCGGTTGAACCCAACCGTAGACTTTTCCTATCTCAAAGACCTTGAGGCTTCGAATACCGCGATTGTAATTCCACGACAGCGAAGCCAAGAGCCCCGGCAAGAGCGAGGTTCTCATGACTCCCGTCTCGGAGGAAAGGGGATTCAACACCGAAATCCCCGGCTTGGAGCCGAATTTGAGATCCTCCCTCGCATCCACCAGGGGATGGGTCAGTGTTTGAGAATATCCCAGGTGCAACAAGCGTTCGGTCACGGTCTTTTCGACTCGGTAATCCTGGCGCCGTTGGGCGCCACCTTGCCAGGCAGGCAGCGTGGAGGGCAGGTTTCCGTAGCCGTGGTGACGAGCTATCTCCTCAACCAAATCGATCTCCCGCTCCACATCCATCCTGGAGGTCGGGAGGCCAACCGTCCAGCCTTCGGCCCCGCTGTCGAGAACCCTGAATTGCAGGGAGTTGAGGATCCTCTCCACCTCGTCGCCGTCAATCTCCAGACCCAGGAGTCTGGCCAGGCGGGACCGGCGAAGCAGCACCGGAGGCCTCTGCAAGACGCCGGGATAGTTGTCGATCGGTCCCTGCAGGATTTCTCCCCCGGCCAGTTCCTGAATCAGTTGGGCAATGAGCAGCATCCCCTCCTTCAGACGGTGCTCAACCCCGTCGAGAGTCACCAGGCACTCGCCGTTGCGCGCCTCTCGCACCACGATTCGAGCGGCGTCAATCCTGGAAAGGTCGAAGGCATGAGTCGGATGGCCACACTCCATCAGCACGTAATTGGTGGCATCCACTATGTTGTTGATGGGACGAATATCCAGGGAATCCAGCCTTTGGCTCAGCCAATCCGGAGAGGGCCCGACCCGAACCCCCCGAATCAACCGAGCCGAGTAGCGGCGACACTGTCGGGGCGATTCGATCTCGACCGAGGCCTGACTGGAGGTCGACGGCCGGCACTCGGACAACTCGACCCGCCTTGACCGAAGGGTCTTCCCATAGAGAGTGGCAATCTCTCTGGCGACGCCCCGGTGACCCAGACAATCCGGTCGATTGGTGGTCAGCTCGAGTTCCAGGAGAGCGTCCGAGGACCCGGATTCGATGACCTCGGCCACCACGCCGCAATTCGTCAAATCCGCCGCCAGCCGATCGGGTCCGGCGTCGAAATCCACCATTTCTCCAAGCCAGCGATAGCTAACGATCATCGTTCAGATTTCACATGCGAGGACACTGGCTAGAACTGCCGTAGAAACCGCAGGTCATTCTGATAGAAGTGCTGAATGTTATCGACCCCATACTTGATCATGGCAAAGCGCTCAATGCCGACGCCGAAGGCAAATCCCGTGTAGCGTTCAGAGTCGATACCCACGTGGCGGAACACTTCGGGGTCTACCATGCCTGCTCCCAACACCTCGATCCAACCGGTTCGCTTGCAGACGCGGCAACCGTCGCCCGAACAAAAAGTGCAGGAGATATCCACCTCTGCGCTGGGCTCGGTAAAGCCAAAGTAACTGGGCCGGAAGCGGACCCTGGTTCCTTCACTGTAGAAGGCCTTCAGAAAATACTCCATCGTTCCCTTGAAATCCCGGAAGGTGAGGTGCTCGTCCACGGCCAGCCCCTCAACCTGCTGAAAGACAGGAGAATGGGTGGCATCGGGAGTGTCCCTCCGATAGACGGTACCCGGACAGATGATGCGGAGCGGTGGACGCATCCGTTCCATGGTTCGTATCTGCACGGGCGAAGTGTGGGTCCTCAACAACAGGCTCTCGGAAAGGTAGAAGGTATCTCCCTGGTCTCTGGCGGGGTGATCCTGCGGAATATTCAAGGCCTCGAAGTTGTAGTAGGTGGTCTCTATTTCCGGTCCGTCCGCAACCGAATAGCCGATGGAATAAAAAATTTCCTCGATGTCGCGCCGCACCCGGGTCAGCGGGTGCAGGTGGCCGAGCGCCCGCCGCTTGCCCGGGAGGGTCAGGTCGAGGGTGACCCTGGCCGACTCCTGCCGGATCGACTCCGACTCGATCCTTTGTCTGGCGGTCTCCATGGCGGTTTCGATCCTGGCCTTGAACTGGTTCAGGCTGCGCCCGACCTCTTTTCGATCGGCCACGGCAACAGACTTGAGTCCCTTCATCAGCAGAGTCAACCGCCCCCCCTTGCGACCCAGGTATCGATCTCGCAGCAATGAAAGCTGTTGCCCGGATCTGGCTTCCGCCAAATCGGCATCGAAGGACTGTTTCAACGCGGCCAGCTTCTCCAACATCCAGGGCTCCCAAGGCGACCTTCGGCATGAAACCAGAAAAAAAGGGGCCTGAAGCCCCCCTGTCGCTACACTCACCCCTATCGCTTTATTCCAACACCGAACGCCCCGCCAGGACGTTCGGAACCGCGACCGGCAACGGGATGCCGGTCCAGTTCCGGGCCAATCGCAGCCGCCGAGCCCGTCCTATGCGGCTGCCGCCTGCTTGGCGGTCTCGGCCAGCTTGGCAAACATGGCCGGATCGTTCACCGCCAAGTCGGCCAGAACCTTGCGGTCCAGCTCAATGCCCGACTGCTTCAAGCCGTGAATCAGCCTGCTGTAGGAAAGCCCGTTGAGCTTGGCCGCCGCCGAAATGCGCACGATCCACAAGGCCCTGAAATCTCTCTTGCGCACCCGCCTGTCGCGGGCGGCAAATCTCAACGCCCGATCGACCGACTCCCTGGCAGAATGAAAAAGCTTGCTCTTGGTGCCTCGAAATCCCGAAGAGGCCTTGAGGAGTTTACGCCTTCGGTTTCTCCGTCCGGCGCCTCGCGTGACTCTTGCCACGATTACTTCACCTCCGTCCCATCAATACGCTAGTGCCCGGTGGACGGGCTTGCCCAACCCCCTGTCAGGAGGCGTAGGGCAACATCTTTTTGACCTTTGACAGATCGCTTCTGCTCACCAGGTCCGACTGGTCGAGCTTGCGTTTTCGCTTGGTTGTCTTCTTGGTCAAGATGTGGCGGGCGTGGGAATGACCCCGCTTGATTTTGCCACTGGCGGTCAGCTTGAACCGCTTCTTGGCTCCGCGATGAGTTTTTAGCTTGGGCACTTCCCCTCTCCCGCAACGGGCAGGGCTTCCGGCCTGGGCCGGCCCCTGTCCTACTTTTTGCCGGCAAAAATGACGAACATGTGGTTGCCTTCCATTTTCGGATTCCCCTCAACCGAACCCTGCTCGCCGACGTCCTCGATCAGGCGGAGAATCAACTGGCGTCCAATGCTCTTGTGCGCCATTTCCCGACCCCGAAAATTGACCGACGCTTTTACCTTGTCTCCGTCTTCCAAGAAGCGAAGGATGTTCTTCTTCTTGAACTCGTAGTCGTGATTGTCGGTCTTGGGGCGAAACTTGACCTCCTTGACGTGGATCATCTTCTGGTGCTTCTTGGCCTCGTGCGCCTTCTTCTTGAGCTGGTACAGGTACTTGCCGTAATTCATGATACGGCAGACCGGGGGTTTGGCCGTGGCGGAAATCTCAACCAGATCCAGCTCTTTTGCTTTGGCCACCTTCAGTGCATCCGCCGGAGGCATAACACCGAGTTGCTGGCCGTCCACATCGATCACCCGAATTTCTCTGGCCCGAATGCGATCATTGATGTTGACGCGGATCCGCTGACGACTAAACGTGGGCTTGCGACGAATACATCCACCTCCGTGATTTTGCCATTTTCGACAGATGCGGACCGGCTAGGGCCGCACTGCCTTCTTGTCCCGTAAATCCTGAATCAAATCCAGAAATTTTTCAAAGGAAAAAGAACCGAGATCGCCGTCGAACCGGTTCCTGACCGACAGAGTACCCTGCTCCAACTCCCTGTCTCCCAAGATAACCATGAAGGGTACTTTCTCAACTTGAGCTCTCCGAATCTTGGCGTTCACTTTCTCGTTCCGCAGGTCGCTCTTGACCCGAAACTTCTCTTGAACCAGCCTGGATTGGAGGGTCGAGGCCGCCTCTGCGTGTCGCTGGCTGATTGGCAGAACAACGACCTGGACTGGGGCCAGCCACAGTGGAAACGCGCCGGCGTAATGTTCGATCAATATCCCGAAGAACCGTTCCATGGACCCCAGCAGGGCGCGGTGAACCATGTAGGGACGGTGCAATTTTCCGTCTTCTCCCACGTAGGAGAGGTCGAAGCGCTCCGGAAGATTGAAATCGAACTGAATGGTGGTGCACTGCCAGGAACGACCGATGGCATCCTTGATCTTCAGGTCGATCTTGGGCCCATAAAATGCGCCGCCTCCTTCGTCGGTGCTGTATTCCAGTCCTCGCGCCTCCACGGCTCTGCGCAGGGCCTCGGTGGAGACGTCCCAGTCTTCGACCGACCCGACGTACTTCTCCGGCCGCGTCGACAAAAAGACCTCAAGGTCGCTGAAGCCGAAACTGCGCAGCAGCGACAGGGTGAAGTCCAGCACGCCCAGAATTTCCTCTTCGATCTTCTCTGACTGGCAAAAGATGTGGGCGTCGTCCTGAGTGAATCCCCGCACCCGCAGCAAACCCTGCAGCACACCCGAACGCTCGTACCGATACACGGTTCCGGTTTCGGCCCACCGCAACGGAAGCTCGCGATAGCTCCGCAACTGATTCTTGTAGATGAGGATATGGAACGGGCAATTCATGGGCTTGAGCTGATAGTCCACCTCGTCCACTTCCATCGCCGAATACATGCTCTGTCGATAGAAGTCGACGTGCCCGCTGGTGCGCCACAAGTCCTTCTTGGCGATATGGGGGGTGTAGACGAATTCATAGCCACCGCTGAGATGTTGCTGGCGCCAGAAATCTTCGATCTCGTTGCGAATCAAGGCTCCATTGGGGTGCCAGAAAACCAGGCCCGGGCCTGCATCCTCCTGCAGGCTGAACAGGTCCAACTCCTTGCCGATGCGGCGGTGATCGCGCTTCTTGGCCTCCTCCAGTTGATGGAGATAGAGGGCGAGCTGCTTCTTGTCGTAGAACGAGGTTCCATAGATCCGCTGGAGCTGCTGGTTGGTCTCGTCACCCTTCCAGTAGGCCCCGGCCACCGACAACAGCTTCAACGCCTTGATCCTGCCCAGGGATGGGATGTGAGGTCCCCTGCAAAAATCGATGAGGCTCCCGACCTTGTAGCAGGAAAAACGTTCCCCGGCCCTTTCCTGAATCAACTCGCACTTGAGGTCGGCGCCCTGCTTCCGGAACCAATCCAACCCCTCCGCCTTGCCCATCCACTGTAGTTCAAAGGGGTAGTCGGCCTTCACCAGCTCCAACATCCGCTGCTCGATGCTCTCCAGCTCCTCCGCCGTAAAGGGAGCATCCCGCTGAAAATCGTAGTAGAAGCCGTTTTCGATGGGTGGGCCGATACCCAACTGGGTTCCCGGAAACAGTTCAATGACCGCCAGCGCCAGCAGGTGGGCGCTGCTGTGACGGTAGACCTGCAGGGCCTCCGGGTCCCGCTCGGTCAGGATGGTGACCGCGGCGTCGCTGTCCAGCCTGGTGGTCAAGTCCACCAGTTGTCCATCCACCTTGCCCACCAGGGCCGCTCGCGCCAGGCGGGACCCGATGGACCGGGCCACGTCCAAAACGGTTATTCCAGAATCGAAATCCTTCCGGCTGCCGTCCGGCAGTGTCACTGTAATCTGACTCATCTCTGGCTCACCAACTCCTTCGTCCTCGACGGCAAAGTACCAAATAAACCCAGCTTGGTCAATATCCTAGCCCCACATTCCAGGTGCCTCCCTTCCGCCTGACCAAGGGCGACTCATCAAGCCCGTCCGACTCCCCGGGGAGTGTCGGCGATGCAAACTCTACCGGAAAACGGGCCGCTCGCGTACTATTGTTCCCTGGCTCGCAACTCCCGAGCGCTGCCCGGCCAATCATGAATGTCCCACTCACCCCACTGATGTTCCTTCGCCGTTCGGCGAAGCTCCACCCCGACAAGACCGCGGTGGTCTGCGGAGCCCGGCGCTTCAGCTACCGCCAGTTCAGCGGGCGAATCCACCGACTGTCCCGCTTCCTGGCGTCTCTGGGCGTCAAGCCCGGAACGGTTGTGGCCTATCTCAGCCGCAATTCTCACCGGCTGCTGGAAGCCTACTACGGGGTGGTGCAGACCGGCGCCATCTTTCTCCCGCTCAACATGCGCCTCACTGCCGGGGATTTTCGCTACATCCTCAACCATTCCGAGGCGCGGCTGCTGCTGATGGAGGAGGAGTTCCTCCCCCTGATCACGGAAGTTCGCAAAGAGTTGCTCGACCTCCAAGGCTATGTCCTTCTGGATGGAGAGCCATCCCTTTCCTGGCTTAACCCCCTCGGCTACGAGCAGGCTATCGAGCAGTACAGTCCGGAACCCTTCCCCGACACCATTCGGGACGAGGATGCGGTTGCCGAGCTGTTCTACACCAGTGGGACCACGGCCCGGCCCAAGGGAGTGATGCTGACCCACCGCAATCTCTACCTGCACGCCCTGAGTGTCGTCTTCGCTCTTCAGAACCGGGAAACCGACGTGCAACTGCACACCATTCCACTGTTCCATGCCAACGGGTGGGGCGCCACCCACAGCATCACCTGCGTCGGCGGGACCCACGTCATGTTGCGTCATTTCCGTCCCAAGACCGTGTTGGAACTGATCCAGAACGAAGGGGTAACTTCGCTCAACCTGGTCCCGACCATGGCCACCCTGCTGCTCAATTCCCAGGCCATCCCCAACTACCGTCTTGAAAGCCTCCGACTGGTCCATCTGGGAGGATCTTCCGTCCCCCCGGACATGGTCCGCCAACTGGAAGCCGCCTTCGGGTGCGAATGCAGTTGCGGCTACGGCTTGACCGAGACCTCGCCCGTCCTGACGGTGTCCCTGCTCAAGTCGCACCTGCGGGAGGACGGCGAAGCCCGCTATCGGCGGGCAGCCATGACCGGATTGGAACTGCCAGGCAGCGAAGTCAGGGTGGTCGACCGGCAGGGGCGGGACGTGGTCGCCGACGGAGAAACGGTAGGGGAAATCGTGGCCAGAAGCAACGTGGTCATGAAGGGGTATTGGAAGCAACCCGAGGAAACAGCCAAGGTATTGATGCAGGGATGGTTTCACACCGGCGACCTGGCCACGGTGGATGCGGAGGGCTACCTCATGATAGTGGACCGCAAGAAGGACATCATTGTGCGAGGAGGCGAGAACATCTCCTCCATCGAGATCGAGAAGACGCTCTTCTCCCATCCGGACGTGCTGGAGTGCGCCGTCATTGCAGCCCCGGACCCCAAGTGGGGCGAATCGCCCAAGGCCCTGGTGGTCCCCAGGGAGGGAACCGAACTCTCCGAACAGGCACTGAAGCAGTATTGCCGCCAAAAGCTGGCCGCCTACAAGGTGCCCTCCAGCGTGGAGTTCCTGACCAGCCTGCCCAAGGGGGGAACGGGAAAAATTCAGAAAAAGGCGCTGCGCGAACGCTTTCTGCGGAACAATGGGAAGGGTGTCCCGCAAGGGGGTTGATGGCATGAGGATACTGGTTACCGGCGGCGCCGGCCTGATCGGATCGCATCTGTGCGATTCCCTGCTTGCCCAAGGCCACGAAGTCGTCTGCCTGGACAACTACTTTACCGGCTCCAAGAGAAACATTTTTCACCTGCTGGACTCCAAGAACTTTGAAATTCTGCGCCACGACATCATCAATCCCGTCGACATCGAGGTCGAGCAGATCTACAACCTGGCCTGTCCCGCCTCTCCGGTCTTCTACCAGTTCAATCCCGTCAGGACCATCCAGGCCAACGTCCTGGGAGTGACCAACATGTTGGAACTGGCCAAGCGGACCCGTGCCAGAATCCTGCAGGCGTCGACCTCGGAAGTCTACGGGGACCCCCGGGTTCATCCCCAGCCCGAGGACTACTGGGGCAACGTGAACCCCATTGGAGTCCGTGCCTGCTACGACGAAGGCAAGCGGGTGGCGGAAACTCTGATGATGGACTATGGGCGTCAGGACCGGGTCGACATCCGCATCGTCAGAATCTTCAACACCTACGGTCCCCGGATGGCGGTCAACGACGGGAGGGTGGTGAGCAACTTCATCGTCCAGGCGCTGAAGGGGGAAGACCTGCGGATCAATGGCAACGGAATGCAGACCCGCTCCTTCTGCTTCGTCTCGGACCTGGTTCGGGGCCTGGTCGGCATGATGAACCAGGATGACTTCCGCGGGCCTGTCAACCTGGGGAACCCCCGGGAGCTGACCATTCTCGATCTGGCCAGGAAGACCATTCAATTGACGGAATCTTCCGCCAGCATCGTCCACGGGGAGGCAGCTTCGGACGATCCCGTTCGCCGGCAGCCCGACATCGCTCTGGCCAGGCAAATACTGCGTTGGGAGCCGACCATCGACATCGATGAGGGGCTGGAACTGACCATTCCCTATTTTCGGCAGCAGGTCACTTCATAGCGGTCGGCCCACACTTGTCAGTGAAGCGGACCGGGGCGTCCCGTGCCGAAGTAGCGAAATGCCAGGGCACGCACCTTTTCGGGATCGAACAGGTTGCGGGAATCGAAGAGGACAGGCGCCTGCATCACCGATTTGATCCTGGCCAGGTTGATGTTCCGGAACTCGTTCCACTCGGTAGCAATCCAGAGGGCATCCACTCCGGCCGCGGCGGCATAGGCATCCGGGCAATACACCACGTTCTTGTCATTGAGGACTTTGCGGCTGTTCGCCATGGCCGCGGGATCGTAGGCTTGAATCAGGGCGCCGGCTTCCAGGAGCTTCCGGCAGATGTGAATGGCCGGCGCCCCGCGAATGTCATCGGTGTCGGGCTTGAAGGCCAGCCCCAGTACGCCGATCTTCTTGCGCTTCAGCCCGCCCAGTTCGCCCTCTATCCAACTGAAGACCCGCTCCCTTTGCCGTTGATTGATTTCGATCACGGTTTCCGCCAGCCTCTGAGGCGCTTTCAGTTGCCGGCCGGTCCTGGCCAACGCCACCAGGTCCTTGGGAAAACAGGAGCCCCCGAAGCCCGGACCCGGGTGCAGGAACTTGGGGCCGATCCGATTATCCAGCCCCATGGCCCGGGCCACCTGAAGAATGTCGGCTCCGACCTTCTCGCACAGGTTGGCCATCTCGTTGATAAAGGAGACCTTGGTCGCCAGAAAGGCGTTGCAGGCATACTTGATGAGCTCGGCCGTTTCCAGGCTGGTAATGACGAAGGGAGTCTCGTTCAGGTAAAGGGGGCGATAAATCTCCTTGACGATGGCGACTGCATTGTCACTATCGGCCCCGATCACCACCCGATTGGGCCGCATGAAGTCTTGCACCGCTGAACCTTCCCTCAGAAACTCGGGATTGGAAACCACGTCGAACTCGACTGGCCTCCTCTGCTTTTTCGTCAACAGCCCTTGAATTCGCCTGGCCGTCCCCACCGGCACCGTGCTCTTGGTGACGATGACCTTGTAGTCGTCCATGCACCCGGCCAGGGCGTCCACCACCGAATCGACCTGGCCCAGGTCGGGCGTGCCGTCCGGCAGGTCCGGAGTCCCCACGGCGATGAATACCGTCAGGGAAGCACGGACAGCCTCCTCCAGATCGGTCGTAAAGGTCAGCCGCCCGTTCCTCAGGTTGCGATGGACCAGCTCCTCCAGACCGGTCTCATAAAACGGCACCGTTCCGGAAGAGAGCATTTCGATTTTCCGCCGATCGCTGTCGACACAGCTCACGTTCAGTCCGAAATCGGCCAGCGCCGCTCCCGTCACCAATCCTACGTAACCTGTGCCGACTACCGTGATGTGCATGTCCTCAGAGAATTTCCCGGCCTGCCGGCAGGCTGGAGACGGCCGCGGCGATCATGGCTCGCGGTACGCTCTTACCCCCCGCCCACGAGGGCCACAGCCGACGGCTGTCGTTGCAGACGATTTTCTTGGAGAGCCAATGGGAAGGAGGTGCAAGAAGCTCAGATATTCCTCAGGGGTTCGTCGGAATCCCCGAACCGTTCCAGCTTGACGCCGAACTTCGAGGCCAGTGACAGGTAGAGGCTGGACATTCGGCGGTTGGGGCCGTCGAGGTAGTCCAGCACGCGGCCGGTCTCGATACGGCCCCCGGCCCCTCCCAGGAGCACCACCGGCAACTGGGAGGCATCGTGGTTTCCGGTCAGCATGCTGGAGCAGAAGAGGATGGCTGAATTGTCCAGCAGCGTCCGCTCCCCCTCCCGGATCTCGTCCAATCGCCCGGCCAGGTAGGCCACCTGCTCGACGAAGTAGTGGTTCACCTTGAGCCAGTCGTCGGAATCCCCGTGGGAAAGCATGTGGTGGATGGTGTGATCGACTCCCAGGTGGGGAAAGCGAAGCTGGGAGAGATCGTTGTTGAGCTTGAGCGTGCAGAAGCGGGTGCTGTCGGTCTGGAAGGCCAGCACCAGGATGTCGCACATCAGGCGCATG
>JAPVWS010000500.1 GCA_027493295.1 Candidatus Versatilivorator vitaminiformans
CCAGAGCGTTGTTGCAGGCCTCAAGAATCACTCCCCCCTGGAGGGGGAGTCGGTGAGACAAGGGCTCCGCCCGCAGTCGAACCGGTGGGGGGGACGGAACCGGCGAGATCGCCACATAGGAGATCCAGCCCGCCGTCGAGCCGCTGGGGCCCCAGTCTCCGGGGTTGGTAAGAGGTCTCGGTTTCTCCCTATTTTTAGATCAGTCTAATAAATTTGGAAAGTCCTCTTGCCAACCTGAAAAGAACACATTGGACGCTTGCGGAGGGTGGCTTTTTCGGGTACTCTAAATTGAATCGAAAACAAGCGAAAGGCAATCCGGTGGCAGCAGATTCACAGAAGAAGGCGACTGTCTCCAGCACGGTGGAGGACTATCTCAAGGTGGTCCTCAAGATCGAGGACATGAAGCAGAGGGCCAGCACCTCCAGGGTGGCGCGACACCTGGACGTGGCCGACGCCACCGTCACCGACATGCTGAGAAAGTTGAAGAAGGTCGGACTGCTGGAATACAAGCCCTACTACGGGGCCACACTGACGCGGAAGGGGCGTCAGATGGCCGTGCGGATTCTGCGCCGTCACCGCCTGCTGGAGATGTTCCTCCACCAGGTGCTGGGCTACGGTTGGGAGCAGGTCCACCAGGAGGCCGAACGCCTGGAGCATGCCGTTTCCGACCTGTTCATATCCCGGATCGACGCCCTGCTGGACTTTCCCGCCCAGGACCCCCACGGGGAAGCCATCCCCGACGCCCGGGGGTTTCGGCAGGTGGAGGACGACCTCTGCCTGTCCGAGGCCGAACCGGGGAGCTACAGCGTCCGCAAGGTCACCAACAGCGACCCCGAGTTCCTGGCCTACCTGGACAAGGTCGGCCTGCGTCCGGCCACCCGACTCTCGCTGCAGGAGAAGGCCCCGTTTCAGGGGCCGTTGAAGCTGCTCCCCGAATCCGGCCGGGAGCCTGTATACCTGGGGCTGGAGGCCTCCAGGAGCATCTTTGTGTTGCCCCTGAAGGACCGGCCACCCGCCTCCGCTCCGCTCCCGGAGGGTCGCGCATCCCAGGGGTCTGTCGGCCGGCCCGGCCGAGGCGCCGGCAAAGAGTAGGAGTCAGCCGCGCTGGGCCGCCCGCGACTGATTTGGCCGGGCGGACCGGAGATTCCCATGAACGAGTTGACCGGTTCCATGCTGGTGGTTCTGGCCGCGCTGGCCATCTATTTCCTGTTTCGGCCCGGGCGCGGTTGGCTGGAGCGCTGGCGCAGGTGGCTGCGCCTGTCTGACCGGGTGCTGTCCGAGGATGCACTCAAGCACCTCTACCATTGCGAGTACGAGCAGCGGGAGGCGACGATTCAGAGCCTTTCCGGTGCTCTGGGCACACCCGTGGAGAGGGTGGCCGGGCTGGTTCAGCGCATCGAGGCCGGTGAGCTGGTTACTTCCGAAGGCGCCTCGCTGCGACTGACCCCCAAGGGAAGAGAGTACGCCCTGCGAATCATCCGGGCGCATCGCCTCTGGGAGCGCTACCTCTCGGAGGAGACGGGACTGAAGGAGCCGGACTGGCACAAGCGCGCCGAGCAGAAGGAGCATCGCCTGTCCTCCAGCGAGGCCGATGCCCTGGCGGCCCGCATGGGCAACCCGCCCTTCGATCCGCACGGCGATCCCATTCCCACCCAACGGGGGCAGCTCCCCCCGCGCCGGGGCCAACCGCTCACCAGCCTGGCGGTGGGAGAACGGGCCAGGATCGCCCATCTGGAGGACGAGCCCGAGGCCGTCTATGCCCAGTTGGTGGCCGAAGGGCTGCATCCCCTGATGGCGGTTCAGTTGACCCACGTTTCGGCCGAGCGCATCTGCTTCTGGGCTGAAGGCGAGGAGCATGTGCTGGCGCCCATTGTGGCCGCCAACGTTTCGGTGGTTCCTCTACCGCGGGAGCAGCCGGTGGAAGAGTCGCTGGAAACTCTGGCGGCCCTGGAACCCGGCGAGGAAGCCACCGTGGTCGGTCTCTCTCCCAACTGCCGGGGCCTGGAGAGGCGCCGCCTCATGGACCTGGGCCTCCTTCCCGGGACGGTGGTGGCGGCCGAGATGAAGAGCCCGGTGGGAGATCCGACGGCCTTCAGGATCCGGGGAGCGCTGATCGCGCTGCGCGGGGAGCAGGCGGCCAATATCCGGATCAACTCCCGAAGACAGGTGGCCTGATGCAACCGACTCACCCTCCTGGCGCCTGCGAGGTCTGCCCCGCCCACCATCCGGCCAATCTGAAGCGGCTGGGGGTGAACATGGACCGCTACGACTTCGTGGTGGCCCTGGCCGGCAATCCCAACACCGGCAAGAGCACCCTGTTCAACAGCCTCACCGGCCTCCGCCAACACACCGGCAACTGGCCCGGCAAGACCGTAACCCGGGCCGAGGGCGGCTTTGCCTACCAGGGCAGCCACTACAAGCTGGTCGACCTGCCCGGCACTTACTCGCTGCTCTCCACCAGCAGCGACGAGGAGATCGCTCGCGACTTCATCCTGTTCGGACAGCCCGACGTGACCGTGATCGTGGTGGACGCCACCCGGCTGGAGCGCAACCTCAACCTGGTCTGCCAGGTGCTGGAAATCACAGGGCGGGCGGTGGTCTGTCTGAACCTCATGGATGAAGCCGAACGTCACCGTCTGACGGTCGACCAACGTTCCCTGGCGCGGGAGCTTGGCGTCCCGGTGGTGCCCGCGGCGGCTCGCCAGGGGCGGGGCGTCCCCCTGCTGATCGACATGATCCACCAGGTCGCCACCGGCAGTTTCGTCTGCAAGCCCCATCGCATCCAGAGCGAGCCCCCGGCGCTCAAGCGCGCCGTCAGCCTGCTGGTTGAAAAGCTGGGAGCGGCCTTCCCCGATCTTCCCAATGCCCGCTGGGTGGCCCTGCGCCTGCTGGAGGGAGACGCCAGGATCGAGGAAGCCGTGCGCTCGGGGGAGCTGGCCGGACTGGTGGGAGCCACGGAAGGGGCGGGAACGGCGGCGCCGGCGGAGAGGGCGGGATGAATCCTGCGAACACCCGGGAAGAAGTGCTGGAGGCGGCGGCCAATCTGCGCTGGGAGGTGGGGCCCGACCTCCACGACTCGCTGATGGAGGCGCTCTACACCGATGCCGCCCGGATCTCGGATCGGGTGCTGAGTCGGGACGACGCCCGGCCTGCCTTCGACCTGGACCGGACCATCGACCGGCTGGTCACCAGCCGCTGGCTGGGCTTCCCCATCATGATGCTGCTGATGGCGGTAGTGCTGTGGGTGACCATCACCGGGGCCAACGTTCCCTCCAGCCTGCTGTCCTCCCTGTTCCTGGAAACTCTCCATCCCGCCCTCAAGCAGGCGGCGGCCTCGGCCGGCCTGGCCTGGTGGCTCGACGGACTGCTGATCGACGGCATGTTCCTGGCCATGGCCTGGGTGGTGAGCGTGATGCTGCCCCCCATGGCCATCTTCTTCCCCCTCTTCACCCTGTTGGAGGACTTCGGCTATCTGCCCCGGGTGGCCTTCAACCTGGACCGCTGGTTCAAGAAGGCCGGAGCCCACGGCAAGCAGGCCCTCACCATGGCCATGGGCTACGGATGCAACGCGGCCGGGGTGGTGGCCACCCGGGTGATCGACAGTCCCCGGGAGCGGCTGATCGCCACCCTGACCAACAACTTCTCCCTCTGCAACGGCCGCTGGCCCACCCAGATCCTGATCGCCACCATCTTCATCGGCAGCCTGGCCCCTCCGGTCCTGGCCGGCCTGGTGTCGGCGGGAGCCGTGATGGCGGTGGTGCTCCTGGGAGTGGGGTGCACCTTCCTGGTGTCGTGGGGGCTCTCCCGCACTCTGCTCAGGGGAGAGGCTTCGGCCTTCAGCCTGGAGCTGCCCCCCTACCGCCCCCCCCGGATCCTGCAGACCATCTACACCTCCCTGATCGACCGCACCCTGATCGTGCTCTGGCGGGCGGTGGTGTTTTCCGTGCCGGCCGGCGCAGCCATCTGGCTGGTATCCAACATTCATGTCGGCGGCACCAGTCTGGCGGAGCACCTGATCCAGGGGATGGATCCCTTCGGGCTTCTCATCGGGCTCAACGGCGTCATCCTGCTGGCCTATATCATCGCCATTCCCGCCAACGAGATCGTCATCCCCACCGTCTTGATGCTCACCGTTGTGAGCGCCGGTCTCTCGGGAGTGGGAGAGGGCGCCGGGGTCATGTTCGAGTTCGATTCGGCCTCGGCCACTCTGGGAGTGCTGGAGGCCGGCGGCTGGACGCTGCTGACCGGAATCAACCTGATGCTCTTCAGCCTGCTGCACAACCCCTGCTCCACCACCCTCTACACCATCTGGAAGGAGACCGGAAGCGTCAAGTGGACGGCGGCCTCGGCGCTCCTCCCCATCGCCATGGGCATTGTGGTCTGTTTCTGCGTGGCTCAGGCTTTCCGCTGGCTGGGCGGGTGAGGGATGCTGCTCACATGGAGGCGGTCGGTCCGACGCGGACGGTGATCACGTCGGTATCGTGAAACTGCTGGTGGCGCACCGACGACGCATAGTGGCGCAGCAGCCTGAGAGAGACCTCCGTCTCGACCGGGGGACCGCTGGTCTGTTCACCCAGCAGCGCCAACTGATCCTCCAGGTTGGTGTCGTCGGTCGTGGCCGCAAACTCGAGTTCGACCGCATCTCCGTCGTTGCGCGCCACCAGCAGGAGATGGCGTCCCGAGGGCGCCCTGCCTTCTTCCTCCGGCCGCGTCAGAGTGAGCAGCATCTCCTCACCGACTGCACGCAGTCGATCGGTCATTTCCTGGCTGCGCTTGCCGCGCGCGGCAAAAGCGGACAGGAACGAATCGATCTTCGGCAGGTTGGCCAGGGTCAGTTCCGCCTTCAGGCGCCGGGGGCGCGGTCCGGTCAGCTCCACGAACTGTGTCAGTACGATCACGGTCACCCCGCCGACCGTCATGCTGTTTCCGAGCAGATCGCTCCAGGCGCCCTGCAGGAGCTCGGGATAGATCCATTCGAGCTGGAAGGCGATCCCCAGCCAGAAGGCGATGCCCACCGCGAAGCCCTTGCGATAGTCCAGCCCATCGTGCATAAGCACCCGGACGCCCAGAATGAAGAGGGATGCCACCAGCACGATGTAGTAGGAGGCTACCACCGGACCGGGAATGGCGACGATGACGGCGACCAGCTTCGGCAGAAACGCCAGCACCACGAAAATGACACCGACGCAGATGCCGACGACCCGGGCCGCCACCCGGGTGAGATCGGCCACCGCAATGCTGGCCGCGTAAGTGGTGTTGGGAACCGTGCCCGTCAGGCCGGACAGCAGATTGCCCAGGCTGTCGGCGGTGAGCGCCCCCTGGATCGACTGGAAGTCGATGGCCCGCGGCCTGCGCCATGAGATCCGCTGGATGGCGATGCCGTCTCCGATGGTGTCCAGGGCGCCCACCAGCGTCACCAGCACGAAAGCGGGCAGAAGGGCCCAGAAGTCGGGACCGAAGCCGAAGTCGAGACCCGGCCAGGCAAGCTGCGGAAACCCGACCCAGTCGGCCTCCAGGACACGCTTGGTGTCGTAGATCCCGTAGAAGAGGCCACCGCAGGCGCTGCCCGCAACCATCCCCAGGGCTCCCGCCCAGAGTCTCCAGACGCCGCTGGCCCGCATGGAGATCACGGCCATCAGCGCCAGGGTCACGCCTGCCGTGACCGGGGCGGCCGAAGTCGCAGCCTCCGCCGGCACGTCGTTCAGCTTGCGAAAGATGATCGGTCCCAGCGTGACCGGGATCAGCATCAGCACGGTTCCGGCCACCGTTGGCGTGAAAATTCGCCGGAATAATGACAGCTTGGTCGCAAGCGCGAACTGGAAGAGAGAGGCAATAACGATCAGGCTCGCCATCAGTCCCGGTCCACCCTGCTCCAGCGCTGCCACGCAGACGGCAATGAAGGCGCCGGAGCTTCCCATGAGCAGAATATAGCCCGCACCAATACGCCCGACACGGACGGACTGAATTATCGTGGTCGTCCCACTGATCACGAGCGCGGCGAATACCGCCCATGACAGATAGACCTCACTCCCGCCGGCAATTCTGATCATCATGACCGGCGTCAGCACGATGCCGGCAACGGCGAGTATGGCATACTGGAACCCAAGCCCAATGGAAAGTGCGAGCGGGGGACGCTCATCGGGCTCGTAGCGAATGTCCTGGTGGGTGGCTGTGGGCCGATCCGCCATCGTTCACTTTCTGCGTGGTTGGGTCCTAGGGTCTCTTGAGTCTTGACCCAACAAACCCTGGGACCCTATAGACTCAAGAGACGCTTTTCAGCCGGCCACGACCGGGTTCTCCAAAACCCCAATCC
>JAPVWS010000501.1 GCA_027493295.1 Candidatus Versatilivorator vitaminiformans
CAGCGACAGCTCTCCCGAGGCAAGGCGGTAAAGGTTCCAGGCCTGCTTGCCAAGATGGCTTTGGATGCCGTCTTCGGGAAGCCCCAGCAGGTCTTCCAGGGTGTGAATCGCCAACTTCTCCAGCCGATCGCGCAACCTGGGATCGAGTTGCAGGTGCAGCAGGCTTACCCGGCGGCTTTGGGTCTGCTCCACTTCAAGAGAGGGAAGCACGGTCACCAGCCTCTCTGCCTTGGCCAGGGCATAGCTGCCGAAACGGCTGAAGCCGATGACGATGCTGGCCGGAAACTGCAGACGGGAGAGGTGAAACTCAATTTGCCGGACCCAGGCCTCGAGAGATCCGTAGAGCTTGTCGAGTCCGCTGGCGTCGGCCCAGAAAACTCCGGGTTCATCCTCACAGGGCTCAACCCGGGGACTGAAGCGGTCCAGCAGTTGATGGACCTGCCGGACGGCCTCCCGGATTTCCCGCGCTGAAACCGTCCCGGCACACAAGTCCCGGTCCAGCGAAAGGGCGGAGGCATAGCGCATCCCCGACCGGATGCCGGCCCGACCGGCTGGGGCGTTCACCCACAGGAGGGGACTTTGGGGTTTCTCTTGCTCTACCACGGCCACCGGCCGCTGCTTCCACTCGGGGTGTCTCCTCAACAGCAGTTGCAGCGGCAGCGCCCGGATGTTAATGCAGGCCGTCCGGTCCGCGGCAGATCTCGGTGTGGCGCCAACCCGGTCCATGGCGTCTGTCCTTCAGGAATTCGATGTCCACCTGGAAGCGGTCGGCTCCCAGGCGCCGGCAGGAGGTTTGCCCTCTCAGAGAGACCAGCGATCCCAGAGAAGGAGCGTTCCTGTCTTTGGAAGTCAGGCAGAGAACGGCGGTGTCGTGGGTCCGCGCCTGCTGGACCAGGCGTGCCTGCAGCGGGATGGAAATGGTGGGATTGGAGTTCAGATCCATCACGATCAAGCCGAAGGCCCCCGACCTCATAAGCCGGTCCGCCGAGCGAGCCGCCGCCTGGGCGCCAGGTGCGCGAACCACCACCAGGGCATTCAGGTCCACACCGTTGTCAGCAGCGTCCGGGGGGAAGAAGGTGTCCGGCGTGGCTGCAATCCAGGCCACCGGCTCACTCTCCATCTGTGCGTCCAGCACCAGGCGGAAGGCAGCCGTCAGCAGGGCGGATCCGGGAATGGAGGAAAGCTCGCACAGACGTCCGGCCAATTGCATTCGCGACCAGAGCGGTGTTTCTCCTCGGGGTTCCGCTGCCGCTCCCTTGAGTCGGGACCGCAAGTCCCCCGAGATACTGGCCTGCAGGGCTGACATGTATTCTCCTGGGGCTGGTTGGGCCGCCCTCCTGCTTCAATGACAGCCTGAAAAGGGAATAAAAAGCGAATATTTAACAGACAAACGTCTGTATGTCAAGGATTGTTCGGATGAATTTCACTAACCGATATTTCTTGACGGAGGCGGGTTCTCAGGCTTGGGTCAATCGGGCCAGGAGGTCGTAAAACCCGGGGAATGAGACGGACACGCAGTCGGCATTGCCGATCGCCGTGGGGCCGCCGGCCACCAGGCCGGCGATGGAGAAGGCCATGGCGATGCGATGGTCGCCATGAGAATCAACCAGGGCTCCCCGCAACGATTGGCGGCCCGGAATCGACATACCGTCCGGGTATTCCTCTACCGCCACCCCCATCGCCCGCAGGTTCCCCACGATGCTTTGAATGCGGTTGCTCTCCTTGACCCGCAGTTCCGCGGCGTCCCGGATGTGAATGCCCTCTTGAGTGCAGGGCGCCAGCACGGCCAGGATGGGAATCTCATCGATCAATTGCGGGATCAGCGCTCCGGACAAGCTTCCGCCCCGCAGATTGGAAGAGCGGACTCGAAGGTCGCCGACCCTTTCCCCATGAAGCGGGTATTCATCGATGATGTCGATGGCGGCTCCCATCTCGATCAGAACGTCCACCACGGCCCGGCGCCTCGGGTTCAACCCCACCCCCTGAAAAAGTGTTTCCGAGTTCGGTAGCATCAGAGTGGCTGCGATGAAGAAGGCAGCCGAGGAGAGGTCTCCGGGAACGGTAGCCGCCTGAGCCCGGGGATGCTGACCCCCTCGAATCAGCACTGCCCTTCCGGATACCTGCAGGTCGACGCCGAATTGTCGAAGGGCTATTTCGGTATGATCGCGGCTGGCGAGGGGTTCAACCACGCGGGTCGTTCCGGAGGCGTACAGTCCCGCCAGCAGGATGGCCGACTTCACCTGGGCGCTGGCCACGGGCATGGGATAATCGATCGCCTGGAGGTCTCCTCCCCTGATGGAGAGGGGAGGCGTGTTGTCGCGGCCTGCCTGGATTTCGGCCCCCATTTGGGACAGGGGGGCGATAATGCGCCGCATGGGACGCCGCCTCAGCGAGGAGTCTCCTGAAATGGTTGTCGAGAAGTGCTGACCCGCCAATATGCCCGACAGCATTCGGAGGGTCGTTCCGGAATTGCCGGCGTCCAGGGGGTGCTCGGAAGCTTCCAGGCCTCGAGGCCCGCGTCCCGTGATGACGACATGGCCCGGCTCCGGCGATTCAATGCTGATTCCGAGTTGCCGGAGGCAGCTCAGGGTGCTGGCGCAATCAGCGCTGCCGGAAAACCCCCGGATGACCGTTTTCCCTTTGGCGATGGCCCCCAGCATGGCCAGCCGGTGAGAGATCGACTTGTCGCCGGGAAGCTCCACTCGGCCCCGGATGTGGCTTGAGGGTCTGATGGTGATATTCATCAGTGGTCAGGAGAGGGGCCCGGATTGCGGGGAGGGTTGAGACGGAAAGTGGGGAATTATACAGAACGGCCTTGAGCGGGTCAAAACGGTGGCTGGGGGGTGCACGTCGGCTTTCTGAGAAGTCGGCCGCCAGTCCCCCCACCGCATCAGCCTTCGCCATTCGGCGCTGCTTTGCGGCGCCGCGTATGTGGCGGCAGCGGGTGATGGTGGCGTGAGGGGGCGTTTCATTGGAGAGGCGATGCGTTCCCGAACGGGTGCTTTCTATGCGCCGCATTCGCGGCTGGGTTGGCGCGGAACCCAGACGACCCCGGGCTGCCGCCCGGGGCTACCCTGAGCCGCAGCTTCGCAGCTCTATAAGGATGGCTCGTAGGTGGCGTCTTGCCGGGTAACCCACGTCAACCGCAGCTTCGCAGCTCTCACC
>JAPVWS010000502.1 GCA_027493295.1 Candidatus Versatilivorator vitaminiformans
GGGCACCCCCGACTACCACGATCTGATGCCCAATCTGATGTATCGCAGCCTGGAAGGGAAGCGGTTCGCAGACGTCTCCATCGCCGGCGGATTCGCCCACCTGCAGAAAGGACACGGGGTGGTCTTCGCCGACTTCGACCACGATGGGGATCAGGACATCTTCGAGCAGATGGGTGGTTCCTATGCCGGCGACAAGTACGCCGACGCCCTCTACGAGAACCCGGGATTCGGCAACCACTGGATCGCCGTCCAGCTCGTGGGCACGCGCTCCAACCGGTCCGCCATCGGCGCCCGCATTCGTCTCGAGGTGGAGGAAGAGGGCGAGGACCGAACCATCTTCAAGACCGTCAACAGCGGCGGCACCTTCGGCGCCAATCCCTTGCGCCAGACCATCGGGTTGGGGCGGGCGTCGAAAATCGGGTGCCTGGAGGTCTTCTGGCCCACCAGCGGCGAAACCCAGGTTTTCCAGGATGTGCCCGTGGATCGGTTCATTCGCATCGTGGAGGGCGAGGGACGGTACCGCCGGCTCTCGCTGCCAAAATTTGACCTGGGCGGTAGGGGCAAGAGTAAGCAGCAGGCCGGCTTGCCGCGGGAGCAAGCGGCAAGATAGGGAATCAAGGGTTGTATGGGGAAGCGTCCACCAATGGATCGGTTGCCGAATTTCACCCCTGGACTCAAGCGGCGGGGCAGGCTGGCCGTTGTCGCGGCGGCAATCCTGGCTCCCCTGTGGGGAGGGGCCGGATTACCGGCGTGGCCCGACCCGCCGTTTCCCTTTCGCGACAAGCGGGCCGCCGCCGGCATTGATTTCCGGCACCAGCGAGGCGCTTCCGACCAGAAGCACCTGGTGGAGACGGTGGGTTCGGGCTGCGCCCTGTTCGACTACGACAACGACGGGTGGTTGGATATTCTGCTGATCAACGGAGGCCTTACGCCCGAGTCCACCGCGACGGGACCGGTTCGCCACGCGCTCTATCGCAACCTGGCCAACGGCCGTTTCCGGGAAGTGACCGCCAAGGCTGGGTTGGGCGGAAACGGCGCCTTCGGCATGGGCGTTGCCGTGGGCGATTACGACAACGACGGTGACCGCGACGTCTATATCACCAATTTCGGACCCAATGCGCTCTATCGCAACAACGGAGATGGGACCTTCAGCGACGTCACGGCCAAGGCCGGAGTCGGTTGTTCCGACTGGAGCACCAGCGCCGCCTTCTTCGACATGGAGAATGACGGGGACCTGGATCTCTACGTGACCAACTACCTGGAGACCAGCTTTGAAACCAATCCCCTCTGCGAGCTGAAGAACATCCGGACCTACTGTTATCCGGGCCACTACGACGGTGTCGGCGACAGGCTCTACCAGAACCTGGGCGGCGGCCGTTTCCGGGACGTGTCGGAAGCCAGCGGGATCCTCAACCCGGAGGGCAAGGGTCTGGGGGTGGTGGCGGCCGATTTCGACGATGACGGCTGGATGGACCTGTACGTCGCCAACGACACGGAAAGGAACTTCCATTACCAGAACAACCGGCAGGGCGGATTCGAGGACATGACCCTGCTTTCCGGCACCGGCTACAACGAGGAGGCCAACGCCGAGGCGGGAATGGGCACCGACGCGGCCGACTACGACGGGGACGGCCTGATGGATATAGTGGTGACCAATTACGACATGGAGACCAACGCCCTCTACCGCAACCACCGGGACTGGCTATTCACCGATGAACGAGCCTCCTCCGGGGTCACCCAGGGTGATCAGTTCCTGCTGGGATTCGGCACCGGCTTTTTCGATTTTGACAACGACGGGGATCAGGATCTGCTGGTGGTCAACGGGCACGTCCTCGACAACGTCGAGCAAGTCCAGTTCGGCTTTCGCTACGCCCAGCCCGACATGCTGCTGGAGAACCGGCAGGGGAAATTCCAGGAACATGCGGACTTCTCCCGGCAGGCGGGCCTGGAGCCGCGGGTCGGACGCGGTTCCTGCTTTGGCGACCTGGACAACGACGGCGACCTGGACATCCTGGTCAACAACTGCGGCGGGTCGCCCCATCTGCTCCTGAACCAGGTGGGGAGCCGGCGAAACTGGATTCTGCTCAACCTGATCGGATCCCGCAGCAATCGGGACGCAGTGGGGGCCAGGATCGAGGTGACGACCGCCGCCGGCCGGCAAATCGACCAGGTGATGGGAGGCGGAGGGTATCTGGGAGCCAGTGACCTGCGGGCTCACTTCGGTCTGGGTGCCGCCGACCGGATCCAATCGCTGCGGATCCGTTGGCCCGGGGGAACCGAAGAGGTGTATCGAGATCTTGAGGTCAACCGCATTCTCACCATCAGGGAAGGAGCGGGGAAGGTAGAGGTCATGCGGGCATCACGGCCGGCCGGGAAGGTCGAACCCTAGCGAGGCTTCGCCTTACACTGACGAGCAATGGAGGGAAAAAGAGTTGTCCACGAAGGGGAACGACGAACCACGAATGGACACGAATGGACACGAATGGACACCAAAAAACAGATTGATAATTTGAGGCGTTTGCAAAATTCGGCAGCGGGATCATTGCCGGGAATGGCCACAAAAGGCACAAAGACACAAAGAGAGCAGAACGATCCCGGGAAATTGATTTTGTGAGTTTTGTGCTTTTTGTGGTTGGACAGTATTTCTCACCAGGTCGCACCGGATATCGAAAAAGGCAGAACATCACGTTTGCCGGCGAAATGACCTGCCCCGCTACGAATTTTGCAATAGGCTCAACATTGCAGAAGCATTTGGGCGCCGCTTGTCGTTGGACGAGATCCATCCGTATTTTCTTCATAATGATCCGCCGGGCAGGGAACCGGCCGGGGATGGGGTATCGCGGCACTGTTGTCATGGTTGGAGGTGGCCCATGTCGGTTACGAAAAGAGGTCGTGCCGGAGTTGCGAGGCCCTTGATTCTAACGGTCCTGGCTTTTTGGCTGGTCCTGCCGGCTGGCGGTCAGTGGCAGAAAAAGCCCTTTCAGGAATGGACTCGTGAGGAGGCTCGCAAGGTCTTGAGAAAGTCCCCCTGGGGGAAGTCCCACCTCTTCGTCATCCCTTCGGGGGACGGCTATGAGAGAGACCTGCGGAGCGAACGAGCGGCCAGACCCGGCCTGGACCCCCAAGGCCCTCCCGACCCGACCCGATCCGGTGACGTGGATCAGCGCCTGGCCTCGCGGTCCGACAATCCCCTGGACGATCCGCGCAACTCCATCAATCAAGGGGAGTCTCACGGCAGCGGGGAAAGCAGCGGCCAATGGAGGGCGGCCGAACGCTATAGGGTCTTCTGGTACTCCTCCCTTAGAGCCCGTCAAGCCATCGGCCGACTTCGACAGCTCCGGGGGCTGGACCTGAAGGAACAGATGCAGGCGCTTCACAGGCAGTCCCGCCGCCATCACATCATTGCCGTGACCGGCTCGGTATCCAGGTTCTACCGCCGCGCCACCCTGGAGGAGGTCCGGGGGAAGACCTTTCTCCTGTCGGGAAAACGCAAGCCCAAAAAGATCGACCCGGTGCAGATCGTGGGACCGGAGACCCTTCGGTTTCCCATGGCTCTCTTCCTTTTTCCGCGGGTCACGGAGGCGGGCCGGTCTCTGGATCTGAGGGACGGGGAAGCCCGATTCATCAGCCAACAGGGGCCTTTGAAGGTAAAGACTTCTTTCAAGTTGAAGAAGATGATGACCGACGGAAAGCTGGACCTGTAACGGCAGTGGAGAGTGAATAGTGGATAGTGGAGAGTTGTCAGCCGAAGGTATCGGGAACAGGCAAGCACCCGATGGCCTGACTGCGCTCATTTAAAGAACGGCACCGACACCGACGAGATGCTTTGCGTGTCGATCAAATAGCTCTTCACTCTCCACTCTTCACCTGGGCGCTCCGCCCTCCCCAACAACGGGGCCACTCATAGGGCGAAACCGGGGTGTTTCAGACTAGTGGAGAGTGGATAGCTCCGCCTCCGCCCTGCGGATCATTCAGGGTGTCTTAAGATGATTAACGGATCGATCAAAAAATTCTTCACTCTCCACTCTCCACTCTCCACTAACCACTCTCCACTCTCCACTTACCTCGGGATTGCGGCGCTGCTGGCTGCCTGCGTCGTCCTAGCCGGACACCATGCCGTTTACCAGGGGTCGGAGACGAATGCCGCTTCCCGGTACGTCGATCCGCAAACCTGCCAGCCCTGCCATGCCGAGATCTTTCAAAACTACCAAAAGGTGGCCATGGGCCGATCCTTTTACAAGCCCACCACCGAGAACGTCGTCGAAGACTATACGACCGACAACCACCTATTTCACGCACCTTCCAATCGCCACTACCGGATGGTGCAGCGCAACGGCAAGTTCTTCCAAAGGCGCTACCAACTGGACGATCAGGGCAGGGAAAGGAACGTCTTCGAACTGGAAGTCACCCACGTCATGGGTTCCGGCAACCATGCCCGGACCTATCTGAACCTTGCCGAGAATGGTGTGTTGCGGCAACTGCCGGTGAGCTGGTATTCGCAGGGCAAGGGCTGGGGGATGAGTCCGGGGTACGACCATGCCCGCCACGACGATTTCCGCCGCCGAGTCGGTCACTCCTGCATGTTCTGCCACAACGGATATCCGCGGCTTCCCGAGCCCAGCGACCGCTACGGACAGCAGAGTCGTTTCCCACGAGAACTGCCCTCGGGCATCGACTGCCAGCGCTGCCACGGTCCCGGTTCGCGGCATGTGGATCTGTTGTCGAGCGGAGATGCGGCCATGGCGGCGGTTCGCGCGGCCATCGTCAATCCCGCACACTTGAGTCCGGAGCTCCAGATGGACGTCTGCATGCAGTGTCACGTTCAGTCCAGCCTGGGTAATCTGGGAGACCGGATCCGGCGGGCAGGGCGTTCGGTCTATTCCTTCCGTCCCGGAGAGTCGCTCGACGATTACATCGTGCACTTCGACCTGGTGGGACCCGATCCCGATCAGCCAGCGGACCGGTTCGAGATCGACAGCACTGCCTATCGGCTGCTCCAGTCAGCTTGTTACCAGGAGAGCGGGGGAGCCATGACCTGCACCACCTGCCACGATCCCCATCGGACTCCCGGGGGAGCGGAAACCGTTCGACATTTCCGCGACCGCTGCATGAGCTGCCATTCCGGCCTTTCGGGCCAGGTCCATCCTCGACCGGCTCAAAGCGATTGCGTGCCTTGCCACATGCCCAGGCGACGGACCGAGGACGCGGTCCACGTGGTGATGACCGACCACTGGATTCAGAGCCTGCCGCCCGAGCGGGACCTGCTGGCCCCGCTTGAGGAAGACCTGAGGCCGCATGAGGGTGCGGTGGTTCTGAACGACCCTGAGGCACTCCCGGCGTCGGACCGAGAGATCTATTGGGGGTTGGCCCAGATCCAGTCGCCATCCCACCTCAGGCAGGGACTGAGCAGACTCGAGGCCCGCTTGAGCCCGGAGACCTCCTCTCACCCGGAATTCCTTGCCGAGTGGGGCAAGGCTCTGCTGGAGGCCGGCGAAGGGGCCGCGGCCGAGGTTCGTTTGCGCCAGGCCCTGCAATTGGATTCCAGCATGGTCACCGCCCGCACCAGGCTGGCGGACATGCTGAGAGAGCAGGAGAACTGGAACCAGGCCATCCGTCACTACCGGCTGGTCCTGGCAGCCGATCCCACCTATGGAGAAGCCGAAATCGGTTTGGGGCTCATCGCCAAGGGCCAGGGACAGATTGAATCGGCCATCGCCCACTTTCGCCGGGCGGTGCAGCACAACCCCTTTCTGGCCGAGGGTTTTGCCAACCTGGGGACGGCCTATCTTCAGCAGGGGGAGTGGAACCGGGCCGTTCAAGAGTTTGAGAAAGCCTTGAGCATCGAACCGGCCAACGCCCAGGTCTACCTCAATATCGGCACGGCCCTGTCCAGGTTGGGCCGGCAAGCGCAGGCCCTGGAGGCCTTCGCCGAGGCGGTTCGCCTCAAACCGGACCTCTCCAAGGCTCACTACAGTCTGGGCCTGGCTCGGGCGCGGGCAGGGCAACCGGCACAGGCGATCGAGGCATTCCGCCAGGCCATCCAACTCATCCCCGCGGACGCCGACTATCACTACAATCTGGGGGTGGCCCACAACGAGCTGGGACAGTTGGAAGAAGCCCTGTCGGCGTTCCGGGAAGCCGTCCGGCTGCGGCCGGAAGATGCCGAGGGCCACTCCAGTCTCGGCCTGGCTTATGCTCAGCTGGGTCGGCTGCCCGAGGCCCTGGAGGCCTTTCAGAAGACGGCCTCCATCCGGCCCAACGATCCCGAAGTTCGGTTCTTTTTGGGAGTGGCCCATCTCACCCTGGGAAACAGGGAGGCGGCGCTGCAGGAGTACGAAATCTTGAAACGCCTGGGCGCACACCGGCAGGCGGAAGCGCTGAAGGACCAGATGGACCGGCAATTGCCTGGTGGTCGGCCGCGCGATTAGCCTGAGTATATTCATCCTGGAACTGCACCCGCGAGGCGGGGGATCTGCGGCGTCCTTGGAGAATGCAGGGTCTCCTCAAAATCGGCACTGTCTGAAGCAACTGAGGCCCTATGGTTTCCACGACGGACAAAATCTCGACCACAAAAAGCACAAAAGGCACAAAATGAGATTCGAGGCTTGTCGATTCCTGATTTTTTGCCTCTTGCGGCCATTCGGGTACAGAGCGGACGTGTCCCTCGATTGACCTGTCCTTTTGCCCGACCCGTAACACCATTGCCCAGGGAATATTGCAGATGGCTCGGCTTAAAAAAAGTATCCAGCAAGGGGCACGAAGATGCTCTGGTGGCTGACATGAGCGCTGCACCCATTCTCCGAAGTCGATCCTGCTTGATGTTCAGGCGGTGGTTCGGCGCGGGCGCCGGGCTGGCGGTCGGGCTGGGTCTCATCGGGTTGGCGGTTGGATCCCAGGTTGCAGTCGATCCTTCCTCGTCGCAATATGTCGACCCGCAACTCTGCCAGCCCTGTCACTCCGACATCTATCACAGCTACCAGGAAGTCGCCATGGGTCGCTCCTTCTATCGCCCCTCGGCAGAAAACGTCATTGAAGACTACAAGGTCAACAACCACTACTACCATGAGCTCTCCAACCGCCACTATCGGATGCTTCAGCGTGACGGGCGCTTTTACCAGAGGCGCTACCAACTG
>JAPVWS010000503.1 GCA_027493295.1 Candidatus Versatilivorator vitaminiformans
ATCAAGCTGGGTTCGATCGGGGATGTGGTCCACACGCTTCCCGCCCTGTCGGACTTGAGGTCCTCTTTCCCCCAGGCCCGGATCGACTGGCTGGTCGAGAAGCAGGCAGCGGTCCTGCTGAGAAACCACCCCTGGCTCGGCCGGGTGATTGAAGTCGATACCCGCAAGTGGAGGCGGGCGCTGTGGCGTCCCCGGACCTGGCGGGAGATCTACCGTTGTCGGAGCCGGATGAAGCAGCAACGGTACGAGGTGGCCTTTGACTTCCAGGGACTCTGGAAGTCGGCTGCCTTCGGTCTCTTTTCCGGCGCCCGTTTGCTGGTGGGATTCGACAAGCCTCACCTCAGAGAGCCCGGTTGCCGCATCCTCTATGGCAGGCGGGTGTCACCGGACCCCGCGACCCCCCACGTCAGCGACCTGCATCGAGCCTTGGTGGCCAGCCAGGGAGCCACCCGAGGCCAGGGCGAGGTTGACTTGAGGGTGGAAGAGTCGGACCGAGCCTATATCGAGGCGCAGTTGACTCAACGCCGCCTGAAGGAGTTCATCATCCTCAATCCCGGAGGGGGCTGGGTAACCAAGAACTGGTCTCCCTCCAACTATGGTCTTCTCCACCATCGAATCCGTCGGGAGCTGGGTCTGAAGACCGTGCTGACCTGGGGCCCGGGAGAAGAGAACCTGGTCCGGGAAGTGATGGCGGCCTGTTCGGGCGACCCGCCTCCGACCTTTTCGACCACCCTGCCCCAGTTCATCGCCCTGGCTCGGCGGGCCCGCCTTTTCGTGGGGGGCGACACCGGGCCGCTGCACTTGGCCGCGGCCTGCCGGACGCCGGTAGTCGGGATCTTCGGTCCAACCGACCCGGGAAGGAACGGGTCCCCGCACCCGGGGGACCTGGCGGTGTTCCAGCCGGTTCCCTGCGGGCCCTGCTACAAGAGGACCTGTCGCAAGTACCGGCGCCAGTGCATGACCCTGGTCACGGTGAATCAGGTCTTCGACGCGGTGGTGAGGCGCCTGGAGCAACCCCGGGGACAGGCTTCGTTTCCACCCCGGTCCAACTGAGTCGGAACGCCTCATGCTGCCGATCCTCACCCGCCTCCGCGTCCCCGCCGGTTTTCTCCTGGCCGGCCTCTATATCTGGCTGGCGCGCCCCACCTGGCCTCTCTGGCTGGTAGGAATCGGCCTGGCCTTCCTGGGAATGCTCTTTCGCGGATGGGCTGCCGGCCACGTCCTCAAGAACGACCGACTGGCGGTCACCGGCCCTTACTCCTTCACCCGTCATCCTCTCTACCTGGGCAGCTTCGTGATCGGCCTGGGATTCAGCCTGGCCGGGAGCAGCCTGACGATCCTGGTTCTGTTCCTGGCTTGCTTCTTCCTGATGTACGGTCCGGCCATGCGGGCCGAGGAAGAACATCTGAATCAACTGTTCCCCCTCCGTTATCCGGACTACCGGAAAACCGTCCCCTTCTTTCTCCCCACCCGCTGGCCGACCGGCCGCGACCCGGCACCGTTCAGCCTGCAGCACTACCGCCGCAACCGCGAGTACCGGGTGTTGCTGGGATTCGCCGCGGCCCTGGGTCTGCTCCTCTGGAAGTCCTGGAGGTTTTGAATGGTAGCGGTCAATTAGCCACCGTACTCTTTCCTCGCAGGCGGCCTCCCGGTCACGAATTTCCTTCCCACAACCGAGGGCTTTGGTTTAGAATTCCGGCCTCGCTTTCAGACCGCGTGTCCCGTTTCAGGCTGGCCCCGCCGGTTTTCCCGCAGGAAGCACATCGCACGGTTACTTGACAGGATGGAGAAGGAGTGGTGAATGGCCAGGTTTAAGGAAGGCTTGCAGGATGTTGTGGCAGCGACCTCATCCATCTGCTACATCGACGGACAAAAGGGGATTCTGTCCTATCGAGGCATAGACATCCACGATCTGGCGGAACATTCGACTTTTGAGGAAGTCTGCTATCTGCTGTGGTTCGGCCACCTCCCCAAGCAAACGGAACTGGACGAAATGAAAGCGGTTATGGGTCGCAGCAGGGACTTGCCGGAACCCGTGGTTCAGTTGTTGAACAGCTTGCCCGCGGACGCTCCCCCCATGGATGTATTGCGCACGGCTGTCTCTGCCCTGTCCCATTTCGACCCCGACGTCGAAGCCAACGACAAACCGGCCAACCTGAGAAAGACCTATCGTCTGACCGGACAGATCGCGTCCATCGTGGCCACGGCTGACCGCATCCGCAACGGCCTGGAGCCCGTCATCCCCGATCCCGGGCTTTCCCATGCCGCCAACTTCGTCTACATGCTCACCGGGAAAAAGCCCGATGCGACCGCCGAGCGAGCGCTGGACGTGGCTCTCATCCTGCATGCCGACCATGAGTTCAACGCCTCGACCTTTGCGGCCCGGGTGACCGTGGCCACCTTGACGGATATCCATTCCGCCATTGCCTCGGCCGTCGGAACCCTGAAGGGCCCCCTGCACGGTGGGGCCAACCAGGATGTCATGCGAATGCTGCTCGACATCGGGGAGACCGAGCGAGCCGAGACCTTTATCAAGGAAGCCCTGGCCAGAAAGCAGAAGATCAGCGGTTTCGGACACCGGGTCTATCGGACCGAAGACCCGAGAGCCACCCACCTGCGACGCATGTCCCGCGACCTGTCCGAGAGTTCCGGTACCCGCACCTGGTTCGAAACCTCCCGGGTGATCGAAGAGGTGGTGAAGCGCGAAAAGAACATCAATGCCAATGTCGATTTCTACTCCGCCACGGTGTACTACAACCTCGGGATCCCCGTGGACCTGTTCACCCCGCTCTTCGCAGTCAGCCGCATCTCCGGCTGGACCGCTCACGTTCTCGAGCAACTGGACAACAACCGCCTCATTCGGCCCAGGGCGGAATACACCGGCCCCCCTCATCCGGCACCCTACATTCCCATGAACGAGAGGTAATCCCCTGCTGCCGCCACCCGTATCATTCCGCGCACCACTGGTCCGCGGGCTGGTCGCCCTCGGCATATTGGTGGCAACTTTCGGCTTGGCTCAGCATTCCTCGGGTTCCGAGGACGCCTTCTCCCCCGAGGAGTTTTCCCCATCGGAAGCGGAGGCCCTGCAGAAGGCCAAAACCCCCCGAAAACAATTGGGTGTATACCTGGACATCGTTTTTGACCGGCTCAAACAGTTCCGAATCCTGGTTCGGAAATGCGAACAGGACCAGGCCCGGAGGTACCTGACCGGGTATGCCCTGGCCCTGAACCGGGCCGACGACCTGGCTGCAAGGGAAGATCCCGACCAGAAAAGGGGTCAGAAACTCCTGAAGGCACTCCTGAAATCCACCCAGAAGATCAACGCCTCCCTGATCCAGACCATCGAAAAAGTGCCCCAGGACTGCCGCCCCGTGGTTCAGGAGGCCTTGCAAGTCTCTCAACAGGTCAACGGAGCCGTCCACGTCCAGCTCCTCAGAGCCGGCGGGCCCTGAGAATCCAGGATGATTTTTCCATGACCGGGTTTCGGATTATTGCGCTGATGGCGCTCGTTGGCTCTCTTGCCGCTTGTGCCACTTCCCGCAAGCTCAGCCCCGACACTGCCCGAACGAGAATTCTGAAGCTGGGGCTTATGGAGATCGAGGGCAAGACGCTGGAAGTCCAAAGAGTGCGGCAGATCGGAGGCAAACAAGCGGTTGCCGAAGCCAGCTTGAACATGGTTTTTCAGCTTACTCGCAACTCTCGGGGGAAGTGGGAGGTTGAAGCGGTCCGGTTTTCGGACGGGAACTGGGTTCAGGTCGAGACCCTGAGGCAGGCGTTGGACATGACCAGAGAACAACAGACCCGCCAGGACCTGACCAAGCTGGTCAATGGCATCAAGGAGTACAAGAGAGTCCATGGGGAGTACCCCAGGGCTGACAACCTGTCCGGGCTGAACGATCTGCTTTTTCCCCGGCACATGGCCACCTCGATTCGCTTTGACGCCTGGGGTCGCCCGCTCATTCTGCAGCGCACCGGTCCCGGGGGCCCGCAGATCCTGTCCTCGGGCGCCGACGGCATACGGGGAAACAAGGATGACATCTCCCTGTCCCCCTAGGGATCGAGCGATTGGAATCATGGCTCGGATTCGGAGAATCCACTGATGCCCAAGGCATCCTCCTCTCAAAAACAGCGTTCAGGGGCTCGCGGCAGGTCCGGGGGGCGAAAGAACCCTTCGGTCGCCAAGCCCCTGGCCATCCTGGCCGCGGTGGTGGTGGTGGCCCTGGGGGCGGCATTCTACTTGCAGCGCCGCGCTGACGACCAGGCGGCCTCCGCGCCAGCCTCAAGCTCTCGAAATACCGGTTCCCTGATCAGTCCTCAGGGCTGGAGCAAGGGAAACAGCCAGGCCAAGGCGGTCCTGGTCGAATTCGTCGACTTTCAATGCGGGGCCTGCGCGTCCGCCAGCAGCCGCGTGGCCAATATCGCCAGAAAGCACGGTTCCCGGTTGAAAATCGTCTTCAAGCACCACCCCATGCGGAGGGCTCACGGCAACGCCATGATTGCCGCCCAGGCGGCTGAGGCCGCCGGACTCCAGTTCAAATTCTGGGAAATGCACGACCTGCTCCTGCAGCGCCAGCCCGAATGGGCCAAGGTGCCGGACGCCCAAACCATCTTTCTCCGCTACGCCGCCGAACTACAGCTCAACCTGGCGCGCTTCAGGCGAGATGTTTGGTCTCGGGAGGTGAGAGAGAAGATCAACCGTGACATCCTGGAAGGCCAGATGGCCCAGGTCCGCTCGGTTCCCGCCTTCTTTCTGAACGGAAAGCCCATTTCCAACACCAGGGACGAAGTCGAGTTCGAACAAAGCATCGTCGCCGCCATCCGGTCTCTCCAGTGAGCACCAATCCCTGGTCGATTCGCGTGATGGTGCTGGCCGGCTTTGCCGGAATGGTCGATTCCGGCTATGTCGGTTTCCACAGCCTCACCGGCTTGCTGATTCCCTGCGGTCCTGCCGGCGGCTGCGACCAGGTCCTCAACAGCCCCTACTCTCACTGGGGCGGGGTCTCCATCGCCTGGTTCGGCTTCGCCTTTTATCTGGCGGTGACCGCCGCCGGCATCTTCGGCCTGTCGGGTTTCCGGCAGGTGTTCCGCTTCAGCCTGGCTGCCAGCCTGGCAGCTTTCCTGGTGACCCTTTACCTGCTGTACGTTCAGGCGTTTATCCTGCAGGCCTACTGCGACTACTGCCTGCTTTCGGCCCTTCTGGTCTTCGTGATCCTGGGAGCTCACTTGGCCCTGCGACCCTGGACCAGGCCCCCGGAGTCCGCCTGAAAGGCGGGCCCTCCCGAGTCATCCAAGGGACGCAGACAGCGCCGCTTCATGGTTGAAGAGAATGAAGCAGCAGGCCGATTCAGGCTGCAGGCAGGATAGTACGGGGCGGAGGGTCGGACTACCGCGGCAGGACGTCCATTCCCTTCAGGACGCGGGAAGCGCCCTTTGGCAACGGATCCTTGGGGGCTTCCCTCTCCATCACCCAGGCGTCTTCCGGGGGATCCCGATAGTAGTTTCTGCGGCGCGAGACGATCTCGAATCCGTTGCGCCGGTAGAACCGGATGGCGCGGTGGTTGGAATGGCGCACCTCCAGAAAGATGCGGGTCAGTTGCCGCTGCCGGCCCACTTCCAGACACTGTTCCAGGAGCTGCCGACCCACCCGCTTCCCAAGGTATCGGGGCGGAACCATCAGGTTGCAGAGCTCGCCATGATCGACCATCAAGGCCAACACGGCTGCCCCGACCAGGGTCCCGGCCTCGCCTGGTGACGTCCTCTCGGAGGATTCCACTTCCGCCACCAGTGGGCAGAAGAGAAACGGCTTCCTCAGCACCTGCAGAAAGCCTTCCTCTCCCCATTTGCTCAAGTAGTCCCAGCAGTTCTCAATGGCTATTACCTGGGAGACGTCCGCCTCCAGCATCCGGCGAATTTCAACTTTCAAGAGCCTTCCTCAATAACGGCGTCAAGAGATTTTCGAGCACGGGTTCACCCCTCGGGATCCCACGGTTGCAGCCTGGGGATCCAGCGCGGCACGTTGGCCTTGTAGCGCCGATAGCTGTCTCCGAATCGCCTTTCCAGGCCCGGCTCCTCGAACCTCAGGAAATAGAGCGTCTTGAGCAGGAAAAAGGCCGCCATCCACGCGGCCAGGTGCCACGAGCCCAAGAGCAGCGACTCGGCGCCGAGGAGGAAAAGCACGCTCGTAATCATTGGATTTCTGACATGGAGGTAGGGGCCGTGAACAACCAGTTTCGCAGGGGGAGCCCAAGGCGCTGGAGTACCCCTGCCGGCCGTCACGAACAGCCTGGCGCACCAGGTAGACAAAACCAGGCCGGTCGCCGCCAGAGCAATGCCGATCCAGAATCGGACTTGTCCCGGTCCTGCCGGAGCAATGGCGCCCGGCCTGTCGGCCACCAGCCACAGGATCGTGCCGGGAATGTAAACGAGGATGGCTCCCGGAAGGATGAGGATGTGCTTGACCCACTGCAGAATCATTCCCGTCCCCGACGCGGACAACTCTCGGGCTCCGTCTGACGTCACCCTCTGAGAACCGGCAAGAAGATTCAGACACTATCCGTGCAGACAAGTCCCGCCGCCGCCCGCCACGACCAGGCGGATCATACGAGGGTGAAACAAGAGAAATTCATGGCCTGTCGGGAACAAGACTATTGAACATCGATGCACAGGATGCACACGATTAACAGGACGAGAGCTTCCTGCACGAGAAGCCAGCTCAGGCGATGATCCGGTGCGGTATTGCGGATTCCCGGCATAAATAGCTAGCCGTTTGCTGAAAAAAATCCTGTGCACCCTGTGCATCGATGTGAATTAAAAGTCTGCCCATGATTGACTTTGAACCGGTTTCCGGCCATTAGGCGCCGGTGTTTGTTTCAAATAAGAGGACAGCCGAGCGCCGGCTCAGGGCCCTTTCCAGTTGACCTCAGCATCGGGCCTGCGCAGGTAGAAGGCGCACAGGTCCGGCGGCGCGGTCCATTCCCCGCGGTCCGCCTTGGAGGAGGCCAGGGCGGCCAGGGCGCGGCCCAGGAAGGGGTCGGTCTGGGCCACCCGCCACCGGGGCCGACCTCGGGAGCGGATGAGATCCCGATATTTCTGGGCCCCGCCGCCCAGGAAGAGCACGGTCTCTTCGCCCAGGCCATCCAGCAGTTCTCCCGGAGCGCCCACGAACCCGGGGTCCCGTTGAACCAGGCGGGCTCCGCGGCGCTCGAAGACGGCAGCGTACACCTCGCCCCGGCGGGCGTCGATCATGGGGACCATCACCCCCTGCCATTCCGGGAACCTCTCCACCCAGGCCTCGAAGGCGGTAACGGAAACGGTGGGCCTCTCCTGCGTTTCCGCCAGACCCTTGACCGTGGTCAATCCGATCCGGACGCCGGTGAAGGAACCGGGGCCACAGATGACCCCGAAGGCCTGAATGTCGTTGAGCGTCAATTCCGAGTGGCCGAGGAGGTACTGGATGCCGGACAGCAGTCGAGCGGTGTGGGTGCAGGCGGAATCCAGGTTGATCTCGCCCAGGATGGTGTCATCGTCCGACAACACGATGCTTCCGGCGCTGCCGGAGGTGTCCAGGCAAAGGAGTTTCACGGTGGGATCTCCCCGCGGGCCTGCACGTCGCGGGCCTGACTTGAATGGGGATCGGGGTTCGTTGACACCCCCCGGGGCAGATTATATACTCCGGGATTTTGACGGAACAATCGCCAATCGCTTAGCCCGCATTTCTCACCAGGGGGCATGATCATGGCGCAGGAATTTCCCCTTCAGCGCGTGCTCGCGACCGAAGAGCGTAGCAGTTTCTACGGTCGAGGGAGCATGTGCGCGCTGAAGGGGAAAGGACAAGCCAGGGCATGCCCAGCGCCGTCTGTAATCCGCAAGCCCTTGACATGGAGCCAATCAAGGTGCTGAAGATAAACTGCTTTTGTCCTGCCTCCAGCGGCCTGGTGAGAAATGCGGGCTAAAGTCCAGCGCGTGCCGCTCCTGCCCGGGAGGTCCACTACCGGCACGCCTCCAGCGCCTCTCGGGGTCGCTCTTCCCGACCCGTCTCAGCGGACTTCGGCATGCAACCCTCCACCCCCATGATGGCCCAGTACCATCAGATCAAGAAGTCGGTTCCCGGCGCCATTCTATTCTTCCGGCTGGGCGACTTCTACGAGATGTTCTTCGACGATGCCGTGGTGGCCGCCCGCGAGCTGGAGATCACCCTGACCTCGCGCAACAAGGAAAAAGGGACCCCGATCCCCATGTGCGGGATTCCCTACCACAGTGCCGACGCCTACGTCTCCAAGCTGATCCGCAAAGGCTACCGCGTGGCCGTCTGCGACCAGGTCGAAAACCCCAAGACCGCCAGGAAGCTGGTCAAGCGGGAGGTGACTCGGGTGGTCACCCCCGGCACTCTGAGCGACGGTAATCTGCTGGAACCTCGGGAGAACAACTTCCTGAGCGCCGTTTTCTCGGACGGCTCCGGACTGGGCCTGGCTTCGGTGGACGTTTCCACCGGAGATTTTCGAATTACCGAGTTTCGGAACGGCGCCCGGGAATCGATGCTGCAAACGGAACTGGAACGGCTGGGGCCCAAGGAACTGATCTGGTGCTCTCGGCTCAGCGATGGAAATCCAGCCTGGGCTCGAAACCTGCCGGCTCTGAAGACGGTGGTGGTGGAGTGGATCTTCGCCTCCGACTATGCCCAGCGCCTGCTCGTCGATCATTTCAAGGTCGCCAGCCTGGACGGGTTCGGCTGTCAGGGCCGGGACCTGGCCGTGGCCGCGGCCGGCGGGGCCCTGCACTACCTGCAGGAGACCCAGCGGGGCGAGCTGCTGCACCTGGACCGCCTGCACTACTACGAGCTGGACCAGTCGATGCTGCTGGACCAGTCCACGGTAAAGAACCTGGAGCTGCTGGAGTCTCTCTACGACGGATCCCGCAACGGCACGCTGCTCCAGTGCCTGGACGAGACCTGCACCGGAATGGGGGGAAGGCTCCTCAAGACCTGGATGCTGCGGCCGGAAGTCGACCTGAATGAGATCGAGAGCCGCCAGCAGGCGGTGGCGGCGCTCACCGAAAGCCTGGTTTTGCGGGAGGAGCTCCGGGAGCGGCTCAAGCAGGTCTATGACCTGGAACGGCTAGCCTCCAAGGTAGCCCTCTCCAGCGCCAACGCCAGGGACCTGATCGCGCTCAGGCAGTCGCTGGAGCAGATCCCCGGACTCAAGCAGCGGCTGCAGCCGCTTTCCCCGGCCCGGCTCCGCAGCCTGGAGCAGGCCAGCGATCCCCTGGCCGACGTGGCGGCAAGGATCGGAGAAGCCCTCAACGACGATCCTCCGGTGGTGCTGACCGAGGGCCGGCTGATTCGGCCGGGGTTCAACCCGGAGCTGGACAGCTTGCGCAAGGACAGCTCTTCCGGGAAACAGACCATCGCCGAGCTGGAAGCCGGAGAGCGCGCCCGCACCGGGATCCCCAACCTCAAGGTCAAGTTCAACCAGGTCTTCGGCTACTACCTGGAGGTCTCCAAGTCCAATCTTGGACTGGTGCCTCCCGACTATGAGCGCAAGCAGACCCTGGTGGGAGCGGAGCGCTTCACCATCCCTCAACTGAAGGAGTACGAACGCCGGGTGCTGGGGGCTGAGGAGCGCCTGGTGGAGCTGGAGTATGAGCTCTTCTGCCAACTCCGGGCCGCCGTGGGCCGGGAATGCCGACGCATCCGCAACACGGCCCGCGCCCTGGCCCAACTGGATTGCCTGGTGACTCTGGCCGGCGCCGCCCATAAGTTCGGCTACGTACGACCCAGCCTCCACACCGGCGAGGAGCTGGCGGTCAAAGGGGGGCGGCACCCGGTCATCGAGCGCCTGGCCGAGCAACTGCCCACCGGCCGGTTCATTCCCAACGACCTCTATCTGAACCAGGGAGCCGATCAGATCCTCATCATCACCGGGCCCAACATGGGGGGCAAGTCCACCTATCTCCGGCAGGCGGCGCTCTTCTCGGTCATGGCCCAGATGGGCTCCTTCGTGCCGGCCCAGGAGGCCAAGCTGCCCGTGGTGGACCGGATCTTCACCCGCATCGGGGCCTCCGACAACCTGGCCCGGGGCAGGTCCACCTTCATGGTGGAGATGACCGAGACGGCCGTCATCCTGAACTCGGCCACGCCCAGGAGCCTGGTCATCCTGGACGAGGTGGGCCGCGGCACTGCCACCTTCGACGGACTCTCGATCGCCTGGTCGGTGGTCGAGCACCTCCATTCCCGCAACCAGGCCAAGACCCTCTTCGCCACCCACTACCACGAGCTGACCGAGCTGGCCCAGTTGCTGCCCGGAGTGAAGAACTACCAGGTGACGGTCAAGGAGTCGGGCAACGAGATCGTGTTCCTGAGGCGGGTCGAGCCCGGAAGCGCCGACAAGAGCTACGGCATCGAGGTGGCCCGGCTGGCCGGCCTGCCACGCCCGGTGATCCAGAGGGCCCGGGAGATCCTGCGAGGTCATGAACAGGGAGAGCACCAGATCAGCAACCATCTGACCCGGAACTACCAGCGCAGAAAGAACAACTCCGGAAAGCAGCTCAACCTGTTCGTGGTCACCGAACACGAGGCGCTGGAGCAGCTGCGACGGATGGACCCCGACCGGATGACTCCCTTGCAGGCGCTCCAGGCCATCCACCGACTCAAGGAAAGCGTGTCTAGTGATGAGTGATCAGTGGATAGTGATTGGATCCATGGGTCAAGCCCCTTATGGATCTGAGTGCCGTATTCGAAGAACGCAACCAGGTTGGCGGGCGCTATCCTGCTCCCGGAACGCTCCACTAGCCACCAATCACGGACAACTGACGACTAGTCACCAGCTACTTTGTCAAGCCGCGACCCCATGAAAACCTCCAGGCTGGTGGTCGGCCTCATGTCGGGAACCTCGCTGGACGGAGTGGATGCCGCACTCGTGCGGATTGTCCGGTCGGAGCAGGACTGCTCGGTTCAACTCAAGCATTTCATTACCAATCCCTATCCGGAAGAGGTCCGAGAGTCGCTCTTGAGGGTCGCTTCGGGCCACAAGGTTGCGGCCGGCTTCATCAGCCACCTGGGAATCCTGCTGGGACGTCTCTACTCGGAAGCGGTCAAGGACGTCTGCCGGGCCGCCGGGGTCCCCCTCGACCGGCTGGATCTGATCGGGTCCCACGGCCAGACCATTTTCCACCAATCCGACCCCGGCGACTTCTGCGGCCGGCCAGTCGCCTCCACACTGCAGATCGGAGAGGCCGCCGTGCTGGCGGAGGAGACGGGAGTGACCACCGTTTCGGACTTTCGTCCCGCCGACATGGCGGCCGGAGGGACCGGGGCCCCGCTCATTCCGCTGGTGGATTTTCTGCTGTTCCGGGATCCCCGAAGGGGACGGGTGCTGCTGAACCTGGGCGGCATCGCCAACCTCACTCTGCTGCCCCCGGCATGCGGCATCGACCAGATCCGGGCCTTCGACAGCGGACCCGGCAACATGGTGATCGACGCTCTGGTCCGGCGCTTGAAGGCGGATTCTCCAGGGTTCGATGCCGGCGGGCGCCTGGCCCTGTCGGGAAAGCCCATCCCGGCCCTGCTGGACTCACTGCTGGCCGATCCCTACTTCCGCCGCAGGCCGCCCAAGTCGGCGGGGCGGGAGCAGTTCGGCGGGGCCTTTGTGGAACGGCTGCTGGCGGCGAGGGAGGCCTCCGGCGCCCCGGACCTGGTCTGCACGGCGGCCGAGTTGACGGCCCGCACCGTCAGCGACGCCGTGCTGAAATACACTGAGACCTCCCGCAATTGGGATCGGGTGCTGGTTTCCGGCGGAGGGGTTCACAATGCTTACCTGATGCGGCGCCTGCAAGAGCTCCTGCCCAACCTGAAGGTGGGGCCCACCGACTCCCTGGGGATTCCCGCCGACGCCAAGGAGGCTATCGGATTCGCGGTCCTGGCCAATGAGACCCTGGAGCTGGCTGCCGGAAACGTTCCCTCGGCTACCGGCGCCCGCCGTCCGGCAATCCTGGGAAAGGTCACTTACGGCCGGAACTACAGTCGGCTGAGAGGAATCTCCTGAAGGGGCGCGAACAGAGCCGAATCCCTCGGCTCAGGGGGTGAGCCAGGTGTTGTCGATCAGGCGGGTGGTCCCGATGAAGGCGGCCAGGGCCAGCAACGATTTCCCTTCGAGCCGATCCACCGGCTCCAGGTCGACCGGGTCCACCAGGGCCGCATAGTCGACCCGGACCCGAGCCTCGGCGGCCAGGCAACCATGAACACCGGCAAGCAGGACCGGCGCCCGGCGCTCTCCCCGGGCCATCTCCTGCCTGGCCCATTGCAGGGACCGGAACAGAACCGGAGCGGCCTTCCTCTCTTCAGGACTCAGGTACCGATTGCGGGAACTGACAGCCAGGCCGTCTTTTTCCCGGACCGTCGGACAGACCACCACCTCGACATCCAGATCCAGGTCTCGGACCATTCGTCGAATCAGGATGGACTGCTGGGCATCCTTCTGTCCGAAGTAGGCGGCCTGCGGGCGCGCCAGGTGGAAGAGCTTGAGCACCACCGTGGCCACCCCTTGAAAGTGGGTGGGACGGCTGGCGCCGCACAGCTTCCGGCCCAGTCCCTCCACCAGGACCTGCGTTCGGTGGCCCGCCGGATACATCTCGCAGGTCTCGGGAACCAGGACGGTCCCCACGCCCAGGCGCTCCAACTCCTTCAAGTCGCGGTCGAGGGGCCGCGGATAACGCTCGAAGTCTTCTCCCGGAGCAAACTGGGTGGGGTTGACAAAGATGGACACCACCACCCGGTCGGACCGTTTACGGGCCGCTTCAATCAGGCTGAGGTGGCCGGCGTGAAGGGCTCCCATGGTGGGCACCAGGCAGACCTCCGGGCCTTGATCCGGCCAGCTCCGGCGGAGGTCCCTGAAGGCCTCCAGCGATCGAACCACGTCCATGCTAACGTTTCAGCGCCTCTTCCAACCGGGGGAACTCGGTCGGGTAGTAGGTCTCCTTGCGGGAGGGGAAGTCTCCTGAGAGGCAGTCACCGATGTATTGGCGGGTGGCTTGGGAAAGGATTTCCCTGAGATCGACGTACTGCCTGACAAACTTGGGCTTGCGAGAGAAAGACAGGCCGAAGAGGTCGTCGCAGACCAGGATCTGCCCGTCGCAGTGCGGTCCGGCTCCGATGCCGATGGTCGGAATCCGCAATTCCTGGGTGACCTGAAAGGCCAGCGCTTCGGGCACGCCCTCCAGGACCACGGCGAAGGCGCCCGCTTCCTGCAGGGCCAGAGCATCCGCCATCACCGCCTCCGCCGACTCCGGGCTCTTGCCCTGCACCCGGTATCCTCCCATCACATGCAGGGACTGGGGGGTCAGCCCCACGTGTCCCATGACGGGAATTTCAGCCCGAACCAGTCTCCTGACCAAGCGGCTTCGCCTGGCGCCGCCTTCGATCTTCACGGCCTCGGCGCCCGCCTTGACGAACTTCAAGGCGGTCTTGAGGGTTTCCTTGCTGCTCAAGTGGTAGGAACCGTAGGGCAGATCGGCCACCAGCAGGGCTCGCTGCAGCCCCCGGCGAACGGCTTTGAGGTGCGCCAGTACATCCTTGACCCTCAGGGGCAGGGTCGAATCGTGACCCAAGCGGGTGGTGGCCAGGGAATCGCCCACCAGCACCAGGTCGATGCCCGCCTGGTCCAGGATACGGGCAAAGGGGTAGTCGTAAGCGGTCAGACAGACGATCTTGCCGCCCTTGTGCTTGCGATTGAGGAGGTTGGGTACGGTGACCTTGTCGGTCCGAGGGGGAGGGGTAGCGCTCATTCGATACGCTCCTTGTCATCGGGATTGAATGCTTGGTTTGGGCCTGAAGGCCCGGTGGGCGTCCCGGTCAGGTCACTGATCCAGGCGCCGGCGATAGCCTAACAAATTCAGGCCAATCGGACAACTTGGGCCAGATCCCGGCAGCGCTCCAGCAAGGCGGCCAGCGACAGGCCGAGGCGCGGGTGCTCGCACTCAGGGGCGACTTCGGCCGCCGGCGTCAGGGCGAACCTCCTGAGGTGGAATCGGGGGTGAGGGATGGTCAGCTTGGGGTCGTTGAGAACCCGGTCGGCGTAGAGCAGGATGTCGACATCGATGGCTCGGGGGCCCTTGGGCAGCCGGCGCTGTCGGCCCAGCGCCTCTTCCACCTCCAGGCAACGGGCCAGCAGCCGGTAAGGCGTAAGCCGGGTGCGGACGAGCAGGGCCTGGTTGAGAAACCAGGTCTGGTCGGGATAGTCCACCGGCTCGGTGAGATAGAGGGAAGAGGTTCGGACGACTTCCAGGCGGGATGAAGCAAGGTCCCCGATGGCGTGTTGCAACTGGGAACGTCTGTCGCCGACATTGGAACCGAGACCCAGGATGGCCAGCACCGTGTGGTCAATCGTACAAGTTAAGGTCATTCCTCACGTCGGCGGAGGAGTATGTTTTCTCTGTGCCTCTACGAAGGCGTTCCAGCGCCTCTGAGGCAAGGTAGTAGTCCTCCATATCCTCAAGGCCGCGCTCAATCATCTCACGCAGGTAGAAGGCCTTGGTGCGCCCGGTCTGCGAGGCCAGAAAATCAAGCCGTTGTTCTGTTTCAGGAGCAAGCCGAATCGAAGTCGCCATGTCGCTGGTTCTCCAAAGTCCTATGAATCGGTGGAAACCTCTACCCCCTCTTCCCAACCCTTGGCGGATTCCTCTTGAGGATTCTCCAACCCCTTGCTGGCCCTTCGTCGTCCTTCGTGCCCCTTCGTGGATAACTCTCTTTGCCTATTATGCTTCCGGCAAATCACTCGCTTCCCTCACAGCAGGCTGAGCTGGCCGGGGGTGGGGGTCAGGCCGAAGTGTTCGTAGGCCAGCTTGGTGGCCATCCGGCCTCGGGGAGTGCGTTGCAGCAGGCCTCTCTGAATCAGATAGGGTTCGTAGATGTCCTCGATGGCGTCCACTTCCTCGCTGATGGCAGCCGCCAGGGTGGCCACCCCCACGGGCCCGCCGGAGAATTTCTCGATGATGGTCTTGATCAGTTTCTTGTCGTTCTCGTCAAAGCCGGTGTCGTCGATGGCCAGCAGGGACAGGCTCTGGCGGGCCACTTCCCGGTTGATGACCCCGTCGGCCTTTACTTGGGCGTAGTCGCGGACCCTCCGAAGCAGCCGGTTGGCCACACGGGGCGTGCCGCGCGAGCGGGCGGCGATCTCCTTGGTTCCCGCCGCGTCGATCCGGATGCCCAGGATTTCGGCCGAGCGTTTCACGATCACCCCCAGCTCTTCCTCGGTGTAGTAGTCCAGCCGGTGCACGATGCCGAAGCGGGACCTCAGCGGAGAGGAGATCAACCCCGCTCGGGTGGTGGCGCCCACCAGGGTGAACGGGGGCAGATTGAGCGCCACGCTTCTGGCGCTGGGCCCCTGGCCGATGATCAGGTCCAGCTTGAAGTCCTCCAGGGCCGGATAGAGGATCTCCTCGATGTGAGGCAAGAGGCGGTGAATCTCGTCGATGAACAGCACGTCGTTGGGCTGCAGGTTGGTGAGAATGGCCGTCAGATCTCCCTTGATCTGAATGATGGGACCGGTGGTGGTCTTCAGACTCACCCCCAGCTCGTTGGCGATGACGCCGGCCAGGGTGGTCTTTCCCAGGCCGGGCGGACCGTAGAGCAGCACGTGGTCCAGGGCTTCGCCCCGGGAACGGGCGGCCGCTACCGAGATCTCCAGGTTCTGCTTTACCTGTGTCTGGCCGATATACTCCTGCAGAACCCTGGGGCGCAAGCTGAGCTCGAAGCTCTGCTCCTCCTCGAAGGGAGCCCCGGAAATAATTCGATCCTGGTCCATAGAGAAATTGGGGGGGATGAGAACGGAAGACTCGCCGCAACGGTAGCACAAAGATCGGAAGCGATTCAACCGGGGCCGGCGGCGTGACGAGTGGATAGTCCGCCTAGCCCGCATTTCTCACCAGGGGGCATGATCATGGCGCAGGAATTTTCCCTTCAGCGCGTGCTCGCGACCGAAGAGCGTAGCGGTTTCTACGGTCGAG
>JAPVWS010000504.1 GCA_027493295.1 Candidatus Versatilivorator vitaminiformans
ACACCGGAATCGCCTTGGCCTTCGTCTGCGCGGTCAAGGGGTATCGGCTCATTCTTTCCATGCCCGATACCATGAGCGTGGAACGGCGCACGCTCCTCAAGGCCTTCGGCGCGGAACTTGTTCTGACTCCGGGGTTTGAGGGCATGAAGGGCGCCATCAGGGCAGCCGAGAGGCTGGCCGCCGAGACTCCCAATTCCTGGATACCCCAGCAGTTCCGCAATCGGGCCAATCCCAAGATTCACCGCGAGACGACTGCCGAAGAGATTTGGAACGATACCGAGGGACAGATCGACATCTTTGTGGGAGGCGTCGGCACGGGCGGCACCATTACGGGAGTGGGGGAGATCCTCAAGTCCAGGAAGCCGGGCTTTCAAGCCATCGCCGTGGAACCGGAGGATTCCGCGGTAATCTCCGGCGGTAGCCCCGGGTGGCACGAGATCCAGGGGATCGGCGCCGGCTTTATTCCGGATATTCTCAACACGGGCGTGATCGACGAGGTGATTCGGGTCACCAACGAACAGGCCATTCACATGGCCCGTCGCTTGATCAGGGAGGAGGGGTTGCTGGTCGGGATCTCCTCCGGAGCCGCCGCTCACGCCGCGGTAGCGGTGAGCAAACGGCCGGAAAACGAAGGGAAGCTGATCGTGACCGTCCTTCCGAGCACCGGCGAACGTTACCTGAGCACATCGCTGTTCGAAGACTTGAACGGAGACCCTCCGACCGGTTTTTAACCTGCACTACCAGGCAAGTCCGGTTCCCAACCTGCCGTGCGGATCATTCGAGGAAATAAAGCTGGTCGCCAAAAAAAAGGCGAACCACGAATGAACACGAATCGACACAAATACAGATAGATCTTCCTCAACGACACGCGGCATCCTAATTCCTCTTCGATTCTTTTGCTCTGGTATCACTTCGAGTCCTTCGTAGATAACCTCCTCGGTTTCGGTTGTCACCCTCCCAATTTACAACTCGAGCCGTTTGCAAAATTCGCACCGGTGCTGGTCATTTTGCCGGCACACCTGGTGTTCTACTTTCAATATCAGGTGCGACTTGGTGAGCAATGCGGATTCACCACAAAAAGCACAAGAGTCACAAAAAGCACAAAACGATTTTTTGATATTGTTCCGCTCTTTTTGTGCCTTTTGTGGACATTCCCGGCAAATATCCCGCTGCCGAATTCTGCAAACTCCTCCACTCAATAGTCCGCTTATTGGTGTTCATTCGAGTCCATTCGTGGTTCGTCGTTCTCCTTCGTGGAATGCGTTTCCCCCCTTCATGCTCTTCATGGATTCCCTTGCCGACCCTTGGCGGAATCCTCTCGAGCCGTCTCCAACTCCTTAGTGGCCCCTCGTAAATCTTCGTGGACAACTCTTTTTTTGTTGTTTCAGGCAAGACGCACTGCCCTACAGCTGCGGCCTTGCGCTCTGTGACCGTAACCGATCCGTTTGGCAGGGAGGCTCAATCGGTTGAGGAGGAGGCGTCGGTGGCGGGAGATGGATTGGGAAACCGGCGGTTGACCAGGTTGGCGATTTCCAGGACGAAATTGGCCACCATCCAAAGAGCGGCCAACAAGGTGACAGCTATCTTTGCCGGCTGAGCGTCCGGCAAATTGACCAGGTAGATCAGCATGATCGCCAGGATCAGGGGGATGGAGACCAGGTAGCCCAGATAGGCCAGCCCGCCGATGAGCCTGGCGGCGCTGCCCATGCGGCCGCGCAGGGTCTGCCAGTGGCGCCCGGCAAAAAAACGCCCGGTCATGATGCCCACCACAAATCCGGGAATGGAGATGAGGTAATAGGTCTCGAAATTCAGCAAGGTGAGCCCTCCCAAAGATCCTTGCGGGCCTGATTCAAGGCCGCTCCATTCAGGGTAGATGGCGGCAATACCTGGAACCCTATGGCTGTATGGTTTCGGTTCTGAAGAAAACAGTGATCTGCCAAATGTTTCCAACTTTGGTCAGCAGCCACTGTCCGTCTCCCGTCACGCTCTCAATGCCCTGATCGGCGTATCTGTCCGAAGTCTTGACATAGCGTGATCGAACCACCGCCGAGTTGTGGGTGATGGTCACCTCGGGCTGTCCGAGTCGGAGGCGAATGCCCTGCTCAGGTTGGAACAGTTCGTGGTAAAAGACGAGCGCCTGAGCCAGGTTGTAGCTCCTGCCGCTGTTTCCATCGATTTCCACGAACGACTCCTCGCAGTCTCGCATCAGCAGTAGCGCATCCCGGAGGCGATATGCCTCGACCTGCCTTTCCAGGATTCGGTGAATCGCTTCCGAATCGGCCTGGGTGGTCTCCACCGGGGTATCGACCCGGGGCGGAGCGACAACCATTTCCCGGCCTACGAAAAAGCCGATGACGCCTCCAACCGACAGGACCATCAGGATGTAGAGGTATGGCTTCATGATCGGGCCTCAAGTGTGATCTTTCTGAGGTACTTGTCAAGGTTTTTGTGATCCTGTGTCACTAGTGTTCTTTCGAGTTGTCAGGTTGACCGGGTCTCTGTATATTGGAGCTATCCAGTGCACACCCAAAGGCTTAGACTTGGCAAGCATTCTCCCGGCTCGTTGACAGGAAAAAGGTCCATGAGGCTACCTATCCGTGCGTTGTTGGTCGTTACCCTTTTCCTGGCCGCTTCAGGAAACTCGGTATCTGCGAAGGAGAAAGCAGATCCGCGGGTAGACTCCTTGTTCCCTCTGGGTGGACAGCCGGGAACGAGTTTCGAGGTGCGCATTCGAGGAGAGAATCTGGGCGGCGTCTATGGCGTTTGGTTCGACTGCGACGCGCTTGAGGCGGAAGTCCGGAAGATAGAGAAGACGGTTGAAGAGGTCGACGTCGTTCAACAGGCCGGCACCACGGCCAAAGACACCAAAGAGTTCGACCATGTCGTCCTGAAACTCCATGTGGACCACAAGGCGGCTGTGGGTGCCCATACGTTTCGACTGGTTTCCCGCCAGGGACTTTCGAACCCGCTGGCGTTGCTGGTCAATCCGGAGCCGCAGATCCAGGAGAGCGGGCAACCCATCAATTCCCCCTCGAGCGCCCAGCACATCCAATTTCCGGTGGTTGTGAACGGCAGGCTCGGTCACCCCGGCGAGCTCGACTACTATGCTTTTGAAGTCGGCGAAGGACAACACCTGCGTTTTGAAGTGATCACCTCCACCTTTGCCGCCGCTACCGTGGCCGGCGACCCGCAACTGATCCTCTACGAGCCCACGGGAAGCTGGTTCGATCCCCAGCGGATCAAGCGGTTGGAGGTCAGGGACGAAACGGGCCCCGGTCCGGGAAATCACCAGTGGGTGACCTCTCATTTCCTGCCGAGATTGATTCGCCGATTCGACAGGGAGGGGCGCTATTTGGCGGAGGTTGGGACCTTGGAGGGTCAAGGAGGCCCCGACTATTCCTACCAGCTTCGGGTCGTTCCCACGCCGGCACGGGATTCGGGAGCCAACCACCGCCGTTTTCCGGGCGATCCCGCCCACGGTTCAAGTCCCCTTGTCTGGCAGGAACGGGACTTTTCCAGGAGGATCGATCGCGACCACCTCACCCGTTTGTGGTCGCGGGCGATCCGGGTCCCGGAACCGGGCCAGGAGGGCAAGACCGCCGTGGTCGCCAAAGATGCCACTGGCTTGGAAAAATCCAAACGGTCACCATTGGCGGAAACCATCGATCAAGCCGACAGGCTTCGATTGCCGAGCCCGACGCGAGAAGAAGAACCGAACGATTGGGCCTCCCGGGCACCGGAACTGTCCCTGCCGATGACCGTGGAGGGGGCCATACAACATCCGGGTGACGTGGACATCTTTCGATTCAAAGCGGAAGCGGGACAGGCCTTGGCCTTCGAAATCGAGACGCCCGAAACCGTGCCGCCCTTCTTCAATCCGCACCTGGTTGTCATTGACAGTACAGGAACGGAACTGGTGAGCAATATCTACCGGGAAGTCGCAGGCGTGGGAGACGACTGGATCAAGTCCATAAAGGCCAAGACCGTCTACACCTTCGAGCAAGCGGGGGAGTATTTCCTGCAGATTCGCGACCTGACCACCCGAAGAGCTGCCCCGCACTTCCGATATCGCGTGCTGGTTCGCCCGCAGGTGCCCCACCTGGGAGAGGTTGGGGTCAAGATGGGGAGAGGGGAAGTGGTCGATCACATCAACTTGCGGAGTGGAGAAACCCGCAAGCTCACCGTGGTGACCGAGCCGGAGGAGGGCTTTGACGGGGAAATCGCCCTGACACTGGAGAATCTTCCCACCGGGGTGCAAGCGCTTGCCGCGGCCACGACCACGGTCAACCCTCGCCTGTTGGAGACGGGAAACGGGCGCGGGGCCATGCACAAGGAGCGATTTTTCCCGCCTCGTCACTTGGCCACCATCGTCCTGGTGGCCGGTGGGGACGCCCCCGCAACGCCCATGCCCCAGCGGATCCGGTTGACGGCTCGGCCCATTGTCGACGGGAAGATCGGCAAGGCGCTGGCGGTGCAGGAAATGCTTTTGATGATCTGTCGTCCGGAGACAGAGCAGGTTACGATGGCCGAAGGGAACTGAGACGCATTCCAATTCACTGGACGGGGAAATTCTCTTGAGCACAGGACTAAAAAGGGCGGGCCGGCATTGGGTCGGGGGAGCGGTCGTGACGGTGCTGATACTTGGCCTCAGCCATCGGGAGGCGGGCTCCGAGGGTGTGCGCTTGAATTCGAGTGAGCCGGAGTTGGTATCCATTCGGCTGGAGCCGGAGGCCGTGGAGCTGCAGGGGGCGGGTGCGACACGGCGATTTCTGGTGCTGGGAGAGTTCTCGGATGGCCTCGAGCGAGAGGTGACCTCCGCCAGTCGGTTAAGGATTGCGGACCCGGCGGTCGCGCGTCTGGGGGCATCGGGGCAAGTGGTTTCGGTGAGTTCGGGCCGGACGGAGTTGAGAGCCGAGTTGGGAGGCAGGGCAGCCCAGGCAGGGATTTTGACAGTGGGCACCGAGCGGAGGCGCCCGTTCAGCTTCAGTTGGGACATTGGAGGGATTCTGACCAAGCGTGGCTGCAACGGCAGCAGTTGCCACGGAGGAGTGAAGGGGAGAGGAGGCTTCCGATTGTCGTCGGATGCTACCGATCCGGCGGAAGACTACCAGTGGATTGTGCGCGGAGGGGGATACCAGGTCCTGACGGCTGAGCCGCTGGGTCCGCGCAAGTCCCGCATTGACCTCGACCGGCCTGAAGAGAGTCTGCTGTTGCGGAAACCGAGCCTCAAGGTGGCTCACGGAGGAGGGGAGCGGCTGGCAGCGGGGACGGCGGACTATGAGGCGGTATTTAACTGGGTGAGCCGGGGAGCCGGTTTTGAAGGGAATGGGGAGGCAGGACTCGAGGTAGAGCGAGTGGAGGTGTTTCCGGGCGAAGCGGTGATCGAGGAGAAAGGAAAGCATCAGTTGGCGGTAACGGCCTATTTTTCGGATGGTCGTCAGGAAGACGTCACCGGGCAGGTGAGGTATGAATCGCTCAACGAGGAAGTCGTGCGGGTTGGTGAAGAGGGGCTGGTTGAAGGCGTAGGCAAGGGAGAAGCGGCGGTCATGATCCGGACGGCGGGTCGAGCCGCCGAAGCGCGGTTTGGGGTGATTGGTGAGGCGATCCAGGAGTATCCCGAGGTTCCGCGGCGGAACTTCATCGATGAGGAGGTGTTTGGGAAGCTGCGGCGATTTCACCTGATTCCGTCGGAGCTGTCGGAGGATGGGGAATTCATCCGGAGAGTGTGTCTGGACTTGACCGGGACGTTGCCACCGCCCGAACGGGTACGGGAATTCATAGGCAGCCGGGAGGAGGACAAGCGGGAGAAGCTGATCGAGGCGCTGCTGGAATCCCCGGTGTATGTGGACTACTGGACCTTCCGCTTTGCCGACCTGTTCCGGGTCAGGGGACACTATCGGTGGGCTCATGTCTATTGGGAATGGGTCAGAAAGAGCCTGGCCGCAAACAAGTCCTACGATCAAATGGCGCGGGAAAGCATTGCGGCTCAAGGCTACGATGGCCCCTCGCGAATCTACCTGATCGACAATAACAAGCCCCCGGCCTTGGAACGGATGGTGGCCGAGCAGTTTCGGGTCTTCATGGGCCGAAGGATGGATTGCGCACAGTGCCATAACCATCCCTACGACCGTTGGACGCAGGATCAGTTCTGGGGACTGGCGGCTTTCTACCGCCGCGTGACCAATACCGATTGGGCATTCGATAACGTGGTCTTCGACGATCCCGACGGGCACGAGGTGAATTTCGGGGAGGGCAAGAGCACGCTGTCCTTCCGGGAGAACCGCCACCCTCGCACCAAACAGTTGGTGCCTCCGACCTTCCTCGACGGTCGCGTGCTACCCGGCCGGGACCGTCGCGACCTCCGCCGGGAGTTGGCCACCTGGATGACGACCCATCCCGACTTTGCCCAAGCCATGGTCAACCGGATGTGGGGTCATTTCTTCGGAAGAGGGATTGTGGATCCGGTCGATGACTTTCGCTTGGGCAACCCGCCGACCCATCCGAACTTGTTGGACCGGTTGGCCCGGGACTTTCAGGAGCACGGCTACGACCTGAAGCACCTGATGCGGCGGATTGTTTCTTCCAGGACCTACCAGCTTGGCAGTCGACCCAATGCCAACAACGGGGGGGACCGTCTGAACTACTCGCACGCCTACCCCCGTCCACTGGAGGCCGAGGTCCTTCTGGACGCGATTTCGACGGTGACCGGCGCGCCGGAGCTGTACAAGGCCGAGGGGATGTTGAGCGGGACGGCGCCGCCCGGGACCCGGGCCATCAATTTGAAATATCCTGCCAGCTACGCCAATCGGTTTCTGGAGGTCTTCGAACGCCCCAAGCGGGATGTGGTGGTGGCCAGAGACGGCAAGGTAAACCTCATGCAGGCCCTCCACATGACGGTGAGCCCCACCTACAACGACAAGCTGGGGAAACAGGGAGGGCGGATCGATCGGTTGCTCCAACGGGGAGCTTCCAACCGAGAAATTATTGAAGAATTCTACCTGGCTGCCCTTTCGCGGTTTCCGACCGAAGAGGAGCAGGCCGGTTTGGAGAGTCTGATTCAAGAGCAGTCTTCCAGACGAGAGGCCTTGGAAGATCTGCTTTGGGCTGTGATTTGCTCTCGCGAGTTCGCCAGCAATCACTAGCCCGGATGAGGGGGTACTCATGAACCAGCTGGAGGGATCGAGCCTTGGCGGCCCGATCAGCCGTCGAGCGGTCCTGAGGGCGGGATCCCTGGGTTTCCTGGGGATCACCCTCGGTCGAGTCCTGGAACTCGAAGCGGCATTGGGTGCGGTGAAGGGTAGGCCAACCAGCAAAAGGGCCGAGGCCTGTATTCTGCTCTGGCTGGACGGCGGACCGAGCCACATCGACACCTGGGATCCCAAACCCAACAGCTCCTTCAATCCCATTTCCACCAACGTGCCGGGAATCCGGATCTCGGAGCTGCTGCCGAGGATGTCCAGGAAAATGGACAAGCTGGCGGTCATCCGCTCGATGCACACCGAGGAAAACAACCACGGGGTGGCCCACCATTACGCCATGACGGGACACAGACCCAGCCCGGCCATGAAATTTCCCGCATTCAGCTCCGTCATTACCAAGGAGTTGGGACAGCGCCACAACGTTCCTCCCAACGTCATGGTTCCGGAGATCAGCGCCAGCGCTCGCGACTATTTCAGGTCCCACTTCTTGGGGGCCCAATACGATCCGTTGCAGATCCCGGACCCGAACCGGCAGGACTACAACATTCCCGAACTGAGCTTGCCCGAGTCGCTCACGCTTGAAAGGATCGAGGCTCGCAATGCGTTTCTCAAGCTGGTCGACGGGCGTTACCGTCAAGCGGTTGAGAGCACCGAGTACGCCAATCTGGACAAGTTTCGACAGCAGGCCCTGAAAATGGTCTTGTCGCAGTCGGTGCGGCAAGCCTTCGATCTTTCCCGGGAGCCTGAAAAGCTCAAAGACGCCTATGGCCGGCACATGTTCGGCCAAAGTGTGCTCATTGCCCGGCGGCTGGTGGAAGCAGGCAGCCGTTTCGTGACGGCTTACGACCGGAAGCGGGTCGAGACCGGGCGCAATTGGGACACCCACGGCACCAATGACAAGCAGCACAAGGACGTCCTGGTGCCCGTGCTGGATCAGACCCTCTCCACGTTGTTGACGGATCTGGAGGAAAGGGGCCTGCTGGAATCGACCCTGGTGATTGCCATGGGCGAGTTCGGCCGGACCTACGATCTCAACCCCGGAGGAGGCAGGGATCACTGGTGCCACTGCTGGTCGATGGTCCTGGGGGGAGGAGGCATCCGTGGAGGGCAGATCATCGGCGCCAGCGACGAGCGGGGAGCCTACGTAGCGGACCGCATGGTGACCATTGGAGATCTGCTGGCCACCATCTACAAGGCCCTGGGCATCGATTGGACCCGGGAGTACATGCACCCCATTGGCCGTCCCCTCAAGATCGCCAACTCCATCAACGACGAAACCGGAATGCCGATCGCGGAGTTGATCTGAGCGGCTTCGGCAGCAGCCGGCCTGGCCCTCCATTCTTCCTCCGGATGGCAAGAAGCCTGGAACCCGCGGCTCTATTCTTTGAGGCAAGGGGTTGATCCGGAGGGTTCCCCCCCGCCCACTGAACGATTGAAAGACTGCCTGTCGAGCCGCTGAGCTCTCTCGATTGATCCCGGAAAGGAGAGAACCTGGTGAAGAAATGCCGACTCCGAAGAGCGCCTCGACGGGGATGGAAGCCTGTCCTGAGTCGCCGCGCCTTTATTCAGGCCGGCGCCGGGTCGTCTCTTTTGTCAGCCGCCGGCGCCTGGATGGGAGGATGCGGTAGTGCCGGGATATCCTCGGGCGGGCAGTGGCCGGTGATCGATTATGGTCAATCCTTTATCTCGGGCACGGTCTCCTCGAATCGGGTTCGCTTCCTGGTAGAGTCGCGCACACGCATCCTTGATGAACGCACCGGCAAGACCCAGGACTACTACCAGTGCGCTTCCTGCAAAAGCGAGAACACCTTTGCCCGGAAAGATCTCTTCATGGAGGACAACTACGACTTCATTCCCATCTTCGGTCCCGAGGACGGCCTGCTCTTTCGACGCAAAGCCTATCTGAATCCTCGCTACCGGGAATGGAGAAAGGCGGAGGACCTTTGGGGGGGACAAGTCTATCAAGTGAAAACGCCTCGAGCCACCCGACTGGTGTCGACGACGGACGAAATCCACCGGGCTACCGCCGAAGCTCTTCCCCTGGTCGCCCAAACCGAAATCACCCGGGCAGATACAGGCTTGACGGCCATCATTGAGTTTCCCGTCAAAACCATGAACATTCGAGATGAAGAACCAACCTATCAAGTGGATACGGGGCCGATTGCCTTTCCCGACTTGAGCCGGCGCCATGAGCGATTGCCTGACGCACTCTCGCTGGCCTTTGTTGCATTCAACGCTCCTCACTTTGCCGATTTCGTGATCGAGGACGAGACCCCGATCCTCCAGGACGACCGGGAATTGACCCGGGTCCACCACTATTCGCGCATTTTGAGTCTGCCGGCAAAGAACAGAATCTTTGCCATTGAAGGATAGAACCCAGCGCTGCACGCGGCTCTGGGTGAAAGGAAATTGTCCATGAAATACGCATGGCGAATGGCGGCAGTGTTGCTCATCCTGTTCGGAGGTTGTGCGGTCACCGAGGAGCCCGCGAGGGGGCCCGCACGGGAAGGTCGCATTCTTTACAACAGCGATACCGGTAACGCCTTTGCCGAATTCTGGGGGAGCGGGGCTCCGCTGAGCGAGATGGACGCCGAAGCCGTGCGGAAGGTGGTGGGCCGGGGCGTGGACGAGCTGGCCCGGTCGGGAGTGGATACGCTGGCCATGGTGGTCAGCCACCGCTTCCATTCGCTCTACGGTCCCTCACAGGTGCTGGAGGAACATTGGAGGCAAGCCGACAAGGGCGACGGATATCGCTCGCTGCGGGAGGCCGGCGTGGATTTCCGGCAATTGATGGCGGAGCTTTCCCATCGGAGCGGCATGGAATTTCTCGGTTGCATCCGCATGAATGACCGCCACGGCGGTCCGGTGGGACGGTTCATTGAAGAGAACCCTCAGTGGCATCTCAAGCTGCCCAGGGGGCCGAGATTCGCAATCTGCTGGAGGCGGCCGCGGAGCGGAGAGGCCGGGATCCCCTGGTCCTGGGCGTGCGCGTGGCCCAGACGCTGGAGGAGTGCGAGTACCTCGGCTTCGACGTGGCCGCCTGGATCAAGCAGGGGCTGGTCGATTTCGTGGTGCCCTCCGATTTCTTCTACACCGACCTCAACACTCGGGTGGAGGACTTCGTCAAGCTGGCCGAAGGGACCGACTGCCGGATCTATCCGGCCATCCACCCCATCACCTATCGGGGAGACGACGTAGGAATCAACAACCTGTCCCACTACCGCGCAGCCGCCCGGAACTTCTACGCCTACGGGGCCTCCGGGGTGGAAGCCTACAACTATCAGTACCATTGGGGACGGCGCATCGGCCGCAATACGCCCTGGCCGGCCTACATGTGGCCGGCCGCCCTGGGTTTCCTGCACCATTTGAAGGACCCGGAGGACATCGGCCGCCACGACCGGCACTACAGGTACTATCCGCTGTGGGAGGAAGGCGCGCCTACGGAAACCGGACCCAAGGATGACCGCATCAGGCTGGACCGGGGCACTCCTGCCCCGTCCGGCTCCCAGGGGTTTCGCCTGGCTGAGGACCTGAGCGAGAAGCGTCTGCGAGCCACCCTGCAATTCAAGGCCGTGGGGCTGGTCGCGGACGAGTCCCTGGAGATCGCGCTCAATGGAAATGCGGTGCCGAATCGACAGATCACCCGTCACTTGGACCAGGACGGGCAGAACCGGTGGCAGGGCAAGGTGCTGCCCGCTCACTATCTGTACATCCTGGATCTGGATTCAGGGTCTCCGAAACCGCTGCTCACCCACGGCGACAACCGCCTCGAGGTTCGCCTAACCGGACACAGCTCCCGGTCCAAGGGGGAAGTGATCCTGGATGAACTGGAGGTCTACATTTACCGGAGGGAGAAGTAGTACAGAGCTGAACGGGGAGGAAACAGGCTGGTGAGTGCAGTGCGGCCAATGCTGTTGGGCTGGTTGGCCATCATGCTGTTGACGGTCCGACCGGAGGCAGGGAATCCCTTGCCGGCCCAAAGCGGCTTTTTCACATCGAGTGACGGGGTTCGGCTGCATTATCTCCAGGCCGGTCAGGGGCACAGCATAGTTTTTGTCCCGGGTTGGACCATGCCTGCCTGGATCTGGGAACACCAGATCGCCCACTTTTCCCGGCACTATCGCGTCGTCGCCTTGGATCCTCGCTCACACGGCGACTCGGAGCGGGTGTCGGATGGACACTACCCCAACCGGCTGGCTCGGGACATCCGGGAGTTGACCCGGCACCTGGAGCTGCCCCGGACCGTCCTGGTCGGATGGTCGATGGGGGCCTTGCAGGTCTTGACCGCGGTGGAGCAGTTCGGGACCGAATGGCTCAGCGCGGTGGTCCTGGTCGATGAAGTGCTGGGATATCCACCCAACGCCTGGATCGATTCCCGCCGCCGGGGGAAGGGAAGACTGGAACTGCAAGCCGATCGCAGAGGGGTGACTGATCGCTTCGTGCGGGGCATGTACAAGCGGCCGCAGCCGGAGGACTACCTTCAGAGAATCATGGCCGCCTCCCTGCGGACCCCGACCAACACGGCGGTCACCCTGGGCGCCAGTTTCGCCGCGGTGGGGGATTGGCGCAAGATACTGCCCGGCATCGACCGGCCTCTCCTCTTTGTGGCGACCGATCCTCAGAGGAAGCAGGCGGAAGGGGTGTCGTCCGATGTTCCTTCAGCCCGGGTGGAGGTCTTCGAGCGGGCCGGTCACGCCTTATTCGTCGACGAGCCCGACCGCTTCAATCGACTGCTGCAGGACTTCCTGATCCAGGCCGGATTGGGTCCCTGAAACGAACTCGAGGGCCCTATTCAGCCGGGATGACCGGAAGAAGCAAGTGTGAGGGGTACTCGGCAGAGTGATTAATGGTCTGCTGAGCCGGCCTTGTGCTTGCGCCGGTGCCGAACGCCTCTCCCGTGTTGGGATTGCGGTCGAACTGGGGGAAGTGGCTGCTGGTAACGTCCAGGCGGATTCGGTGTCCGGGCAGAAATGCGTTGCTGGTGTCGACCATATCGATGGTCAAAGTATAGACCCTGTCCTTTTGAAGCGGCTGCGGGCGGTCCGGACCGTCGCGGTAGCGAGCTCGCAAGATTCCCTCGGCGATATTGATGGCTCTGCCGTCGGGGTAGACATCCACCAGTTTGGCCACGAAGTCGGTGTCGGGAGCGTCGGAAGCAGCATACAGCACCAGCTTGACGGGCCCGGTCACTTCCACTTCTTCCTGCAGAATATCGGAGGTATAGACCAGCACGTCGCGGCGTTGCTCGATGGGGCGTTGATCCACCGGACCCGCCGGCGTCGGAGTTCCACAGCAGTTGTTGCCTCCCAGACTGGGCACGGGATTGTCGGGGTCGTAGAGGTAGCGGTCGGCAGGAGAATCGGCGGGTGGAGTGTTCCAGCCCAGTCGTCCGTCGCCCCTGGAACTGTTGGCCCCGCCGTCGCTGCCCAGATAGAGCTTCCGGTACCGGGTCCCCGGCAGCGGATACTCCTTTTCGAATCTCCATCGATTCCGGCCCATGACAAAGATCTTGACCGGCGTCTCCTGGTCCAGCCCGTTTCTTCCTTGCAGCCAGTAGTCGAACCAGCGGAGCTGCACGGCCATGACGTCCACCGGGGCTTCTGGGCCGAAGTCCAGGTCTCCCGTGGTTCGCGAGGGGCCGTGCCCCCAGGGTCCCACGATCATCCGACTCTGTTGGCGGGCAACCTCCGATCCGCCCCTTTCCCTCATGCCCACGTAGCCGTCGACGGTGCCCTGGGTGAAGATATCGAACCAGCCGCCGAAGTTGTGCACCGGAATGGTGATCTTTTCGAACTTTTCGACCGCGCTGAGGGACTTCCAGTAGTCGTCGTAGTCTGGATGCTCTATCCACTGTTCGTAGAATTGGGCCCGCCGGCCCAACAGGCGCTGCATGTCCAGCAGAGGCAGGTGCCAGATCACCCGGTCGTAGGCGAGGTTGTCGGATCCGCTATCGCTCCAGTGCAGGCGGGGATTCTGTCCGATGCGAGACTCCTGTCGGACCGCGCCCCAGCCAAAGTTGAAGGACAGCCGCCAGCCGCCGTTGAGGGTCACGAAATCGTGGTAGGGGCTGGTTGAGGCCACGTCGGGGAAGATGGTGACCAGGTGCGGAGGCGCCTCCTTGGCGGCCTGCCACTGCACCAGTCCCAGGTAGGACTTGCCCAGCATGCCCACCTTGCCGTTGGACCAGGGCTGGCGGGCAGCCCACTCGATGGTGTCGTAGCCGTCCCGGGCCTCGTGGCGAAACGGGTCCCAACGCCCTTCCGATTCGTACCGTCCCCGCACGTCCTGAATCACGAAGACGTAGCCCCGCCTGGAGAAAAATTTCGGCTCCGGTCGGGCCTCGGCACTGTAGGGCGTGCGGGCGACCAGCACCGGGTAGCGGCCCTCGGCCAGAGGGCGATAGACGTCCGCATAGAGAATGGTCCCGTCCCGCATGGAAACAGGGACGCGGTTGTCCAGGCGGATGTCGTTGCGGGGCGGATCGGAGACGGGGAAGCGGGAATCCGATCCCAGGATGGCCCCTGCCGGCCACAGACAGGCGCACAGGATCAGTCCGGACAGGAGGGCTCTCGTCTGGGGCCTCTCAAGAAACTTCCCTTGCTCTACGTGTCGATCGAATAACTCTCCACTCTCCACTCTCCACTCTCCACTATTTTCAATTGGCCGCGCCGCCTTCCCATGCGACGGGGCGGCCAAAAACAAGGCGAAACATGGGTGTTTCTATCAGTACTCGATGGGCTTGCGCTCGAAGTGGCGGTGCAAGCGGTACTCGATGAAGCAGTCCACATCGTAGAGAGACAGCTTCAGGGAGATACCCGGATCTCTTTTCAGCAGCGTCACTTTCACCCGGTTCTTGCCCTTTTTGGGGAACTGGTCCGGCCCCAGATAGTAATCGAAGGCGTAGCCGTAAGGTCCGACGGCCCCCCCGCGGATGAGCCGGTAGGTCATGTCCACCTTCTGCAGGATGGAGTCGGGCAACTCCTTGCCGTTCAGCTCGATGCGCACCTGGTCGTAGTGGGGCTGGTAGTTGGAGAGCCGCACCCGCAACTTCACCGACTTGACTCGACCCAGACCGTGCCAGCGGGCCAGGTCGTCGGCAACCTTGAAGGACACCTGGGTCTCCTCTCCCTGGAGCAGTTCCTTGGGAAGGGGGGTGGAACGACCCGGCCACCAGGCCCTCGATGCGGTACTTCGGGAGGTCGAGCGAACGTGGTAGTGCTTGTCGGCGGTGGCCAAGAGTTCGGGATGCCCCAGCAGACGCAGCGTGTCGTATTCCTGGGCCGTCCAGGGCCATCCGTTGGGAGTCCAGTGGTGGTCGCCGATACCGAAGCCGTCAGCGCCCTGGGCATAGGTGTTGGCGGCGGCCGCCCAGATCATGGTGGGGGTGGAGTAGCGGGCCAACTGCC
>JAPVWS010000505.1 GCA_027493295.1 Candidatus Versatilivorator vitaminiformans
ATCGGTTATTTCGAAGCGACCGAGCAGGGCGCCCGGGAAGCCGCCCGGGAGCTGGATGTCGAGCTCGTCTATGACGGTCCCACCGACGCCCGCACCGAGGACCAGATCAAGATGATCGACGGGTGGATGGCCCAGGGTTTCGACGTGATTGCGGTGGCTCCCAACGACCCCGAGGCCATCTCCCGGACGTTGCGCAGCGCCGGGGAGAGCGGCGCGCTGGTCCTCACCTGGGACACCGATGCCAATCCCGATCTCTCGCGGCGCTCCGTCTTCGTGAACCAGGCCCCCAATCGGGCCATCGGCCACACGCTGGTCGACATCATGGCCGAGGGGGTCCAGGCGCAGGGCGCTTCCCTGCCGGGCGACTACCTCATCGTCAGCGGCACTCCCACGGCCTCCAACCAGAACACCTGGATGAAATACATGCGGGAGCGGATTCGAGAGAAATATCCCGAAATACGGCTGCTCCAGCATCTGACCCCCGGGGAGGACCAGCAGAAATGCCAGGAGCAGACGGCCGAAGCCCTCAGCGCCTACCCGGATCTGAAAGGCATCTGGGGCATCACCTCAGTCTCCTTTCCCGCCGTGGCCAAGGCCGTGCGCGACGCCAACAAGATCGGTCGGATCGAGGTGACCGGGCTGGGCATGCCCGAGGAGATGCGGGAATATATCAAGGACGGCACGGTCCGCGAGTTCTGCCTCTGGGATCCGGTCGATCTGGGTTATCTGACCATTCGGGTGGCCCATAGGCTCAAGCAGGGACCGCTGCCTCCGGGGCGCTATGACTTCGGCAGGCTCAAGGGGGTGGAGGTGCGGGACGGGGAAGTCCTGCTGGGCCCGCCGCTTATTTTCGACGCCGACAATATCGACAACTACAACTTCTAAAGCCGGCTGAAGGTTTGGCCGGCCTGGTGCCCTTCCGATCCCCGTGGGCCCGGATCGGGCACAGCATTTCCCGTTTCACCGAGGATCGCGTTCATGGGTCATTCAAGAATTCACCTCTGCCTGGTGGCGGCCCTGCTGGTGGTGGCGGCTACGGGTTGCGGTCCCGAGGAGCCGGCCGATTCCGGCAAAACGCGCCTGTTGCTGATCGGCCAGGGGCCTGACGGCCATCCCCCCGGCACCCACGAGTTTCTGCCCGGTGTGCGTATCCTGAATCACTGCCTGAGGCAGTTTCCGGACCTGGAGGCGGTGGTGGTCTCGGCCGACGAGCCCTGGAGCGAGGGCCCGTCCCTGCTGGATTCGGCCGACGGCCTGGTTCTCTTTGTTTCGCAGGGAGCCAAGTGGCTGAGCAACGACGCCGACCGTTTGGCGGCCATGCAGCGATTCGCCCGAAAAGGAGGAGCCCTGGTGGTGCTTCATTGGGGAATGGGCACGGTCGAGGCCGGCAACATTGCCAATTTCGTCAAGCTGTTCGGCGGCTGCCACGGCGGACCGGACCGCAAGCACGACACCCTGGAGGTAATGGCCAGGATTCCCGCGCCCAACCACCCGGTCACCCGGGGTATTACCGATTTCACCGTCCACGACGAGTTCTACTACCGCCTCAAGTTCGTGCAGCCCACCTCGAGTATCTTCCCGCTTGTGCAGGCGGACATCGAGGAACAACGGGAGACCGTTGCCTGGGCCTGGGAACGCGGCGACGGGGGGCGCTCGTTCGGCTTCAGTGGCTTGCATTTCCACCGTAACTGGCGACTGGAGTCCTACCGCCGGCTGGCGGTTCAGGCCGTGCTGTGGGCGCTGCGACTGCCTGCCCCGGAGAGCGGGATCGACCTGGGTGTCCCCGAGGAGTTGCTGAACCTGCCGTCGAATTGAACTGTCTCACCGCCGATCCGCCCCGCCGGACAGGAAGTCACCAGTGTTCTGTCTCAGAAATAGGGTTGCCATCTTTCGGAGCGCAACGGCACCGGATTCTAGGAGCGACGACGAGCCAATGCTCATTCATTGCGAGGAGGAGCGACGACGAAGACGGCGCCGTTCCGCCCGAACCCGGAGGGCCGATGGAGGTTCCCGGGAGGGAAAGCAGAATGGCGACGGTTTCGCTGAAACGTAACGGGCCTCTCCTACCGACCGTTTCCCGGTGGAACCTCCATCGGAGATGGTAATCCTATTTCTGAGACAGGACACCAGGGAGTTGAAGGGGATGAAAATCTGGTTCTACCGCTTTACGGCGGTCCATTTCTGCCTGACGGCGCTCACCGGGATGATCCTCTACTTCCGCCCCCATAGCGGAAGTGAAGGCTGGTACTCCGAGCAGACCAAGGAGTGGCTGGTGGGCCTGCACAACGGTGAGCTTTGGAGCGACCTCCTGCTCGGCAACGGCCTCCTTTCCGGGATAGCGATCGGCCTGGTGCTGTCAGCCACCCTCATCCTCTTCTCCGTCAGGAGTCTCAGGGGCCGGCAGCGGAAAGGCTCCGGACAGGGAAACGGGTGACCCCGTGACGCTCCAGCAGCCGTGGATCCTCGGCACGGCCCTGCTCTTGTTGGCCGTCAGTCCCTTTCCAGCCTGTGCCCCAGCGCCGGTCACCGCCCCTGAAGACGCGCTTGCCTTGGGCAGCCGGCGGCAACTCTTCCTCGACGACAACCTCACCCGGTCGATGACCGGGCTTACCCGCGTTCTGCACCAACCTGAAAAGGTCTCGGGCAACCCACTGCTTTCACGCATTCCCAAGGAGAGCGGCGCCTGGGACGCCGGCATGTTCATCGGGTTTTCAAGCGTCCTCTACGACCGGCAGGAGGGGCTGTTCAAGATCTGGTACGGCCTCCACCCTGGAGAGGGAGGGGACGAACTGTCCCGTCTCTGCTATGCCACCAGCCGGGACGGGGTGCATTGGCAAAAGCCCCTGCTGGGAATGATTGAAGCGGACGGCAGCAAGCGCAACAACGTCGTCATGCCCCACAGTGGGGTGGCCAGCGGGGTCTTCCTCGACGAAAGGGAGCCCGATCCGAACCGTCGGTACAAGATGTTGCACATGTGGAAGGGCTACAAGGTCCACGCTTCCTATTCCGCCGACGGCTTGAAGTGGAAACCCTACAACCAGGGGCGTCCGGTGCTGTTCGTTCCACCCGGCCACGACAGCCACATGGCGCCCTACTGGGACGAGATCCTCGGCAAGTACGTGGCCATCGTGAGGGACCGCACCGGACGCATTTCGGAGGTGCGGCCCCGCCTGACCACCGACCCGGAGGCCGTCGAAACCTGGCGGCAGCTCTGGGACCCCCGGCGCGAGCGCCATCCCCGCAATCACAGCCTGCGTCGAGTGGGCCAGGCGCTCAGCCGGGACTTCGTGCATTGGACCGACTACCGCCCCATCCTGGGAGCGGACGCCCAAGACCCCCTCAACCGGGACCAGTTCTACAACATGGAGGTCCTGGCCTACGACGGCCTGCGCCTGGGCCTGATGACGGTCTTCAGCTACGACCCCGAGTACTGCCGGGGAGCGGTGCAGCTCACCTACAGCAGGGACGGCAGCCACTGGTTGAGGGCCGGCGACCGCCAGGTGTTCCTGCCGCTCTCCCAAAGGCCGGGAGACTTCGACTGGGGCACCATCTATCCCCTGCAGGCGCCACTGCTGGTGGGGGATGAGATCTGGATCTACTACACCGGATTCGGCATGGATCACAACCACAGACTCCCCCCGGGAGTCTCCCGCGCAACCAACGGCATCGGCCTGGCCAAGCTCAGAATGGATGGATTCGTCTCGCTGGAGGCCGGTTCGGCCGAGGGAAGCCTCACCACCAGGCCCTTCACCTTCGAAGGGGAGCGCCTGACCATCAACGCCGCCGCTCCTCGAGGTCGGGTCCAGGTGGAAATCCTCGGCAGTGACGGCCTCCCCCTGGAGGGGTACGGCAAGGGCGAGTGCCTGATGGAGCGTTTTGATGAAACCCGGCAGGTGGTTCGCTGGAACGGAAGGGAAAGCCTCGGTCACCTGCAGGAACAGGTTGTTCAATTGAAGTTCACGCTGCAGCAGGCCAGGCTCTATTCATTCAGGTTCTTTTGACTCTTCGTGGTTCACCGTGGTCCTTCGTGGGTATTTTCCCCCTTCATTGCTTTCCGGTCTGAAGCAGCGGTTGACTAGCGCGCCAATCCGAATGTCACCGACAAACTGCTACGTGTAGTGTATCTGACGCCTATTGTGTAGCCGGATCTCTTCCCCTTGATGGTGAACAGCATTCCGCCTCCGGAATTGAAATAATTGGCCGTCTGGTAATCGATAAAACTGTCGGAGAACGCCTGATCCGGATTCTGTCCGGGATTGAATCTTCTGCAGGCACCCGGTATGCGGTCCACGCACCTCGCGCTCCCGGCCCAGCCGACCAGTCCATAGGTAGTCCAGGTGACTCGGGACGACAACGGGATGGAAACGCCAATGGGAAAGTTCATCTCCAACTCAGACTCAAAATCGGAAGGTGGTTTCGGCTTGTTCAACGCCAACTCCATTCCAAGATAGAGCCCTTTGCGCCTCCCGACACCCGCGCCCAATCCAATACTTCTCTGACCTCCGACCAGGTAAGCGTGCGAAAAGGAGGGTTTGCCCTTCTCAGACGCCTCCTGGCCAAGTACCCATGACTCGGAACAGATCAGAGCCATCCCGGAAACAATCACAAACGTTAAACTTCGGCTGAGTCTCGGATTCATCGTTCACCCCCTTCACAACGTCCTTTTTCCCCTTCATTGCCGGCCGGTCTGAAGCGTCGCCCGGCTAGAAGGTGATTCCGAAAATCATGGAGAAACCGCTGCGCCTGGTGGCTCTGACGCCTATCGAGAAGCCGTGCTTTTTCCCCCTGAAGGCGAACTCCATACCGCCTCCGCCATTAAAATGGGTGGCCTCCCTGTAATCGAGCAGGCCGTCGGAGAACCGATGTTCCGGATACTCATCGGGCATGAAAATTCTGCAGGACCCCGGTACGCGGTCTATGCACTTGGAACTCATGGCGTAGCCGAGCAGCCCGTAGGGTGTCAAGGTGACCCGGGACGACAAGGGAAAGGAATAGCCGATCGGAAAGTTGATCTCCGTCTCGGACTCGAATTCGCTGGGTGGATTCGGGCTTGGATTCCACACCATCTCGATTCCGCCATAGGGCCCCTTGTATTTGCTGTGGCTCACACCCCATCCGATACTCCGGCTGCCTCCGATCAGGTAGAAGCGCCCAAAGCCGGGTTTGTCATTTTCGGACGGGTCCTGGCCTAGCGCCCGAGACTCGGAGAACATCAGAGCCAACCCGGAAACAATTACAACTGTGAAACTTCCGCGGAGTCTCAGCTTCATCGTTCACCTCCTTCACAACGTCCTTTTCTCCGGCCTCACCCGACCGGTCAACCGAACGGCCTCAGGTAAAGACAGGCTGTTGTCTGCGAGGTCGTTACTAAGGAGATGGCCGGCTATACTCTTCTGTTGCCTTCAACCTGGTTCCCGGCATGGGCCACGCAAGCCACCTGCACACTTGGATCACCTGAGTGTAGATTGATGGTATTCCCCTGACATTCGGCTATCATGGGCGGTGGTCGCTCCGCAGTCCTGCCAGGATTTGGATAGCGACAAGCCAGATTGGACGGGACGGACATACGACCGCCGCCAGGGAAACTGCGGGCGGCTGGTCTCACCGGAGATTTCCTGGACCGGTCGGCGATCACGCCAGTTAGGGGATTCTCATGAAGCGCGGGGTCCAACCAGCGCAGGTCAAGCTTCGGGGGTCAAAAAACGGCGTCACCCATGGGTTCCGGTTAGTCCCCAAACCTGTGAAGTGCGGGATCTTTCTTGGGTTGATGGCGGTCGTGGGCGTCGCTGGTCCGGGCTGCCGCCCCCGGGTCGAGGACCATCGGGTCCGGGTCGAGATCGAGGGGGAGGTGGAAATCGTTCCCCCGGGAAGCGGCCAGGGGCGGGGGATGCTGGGAATCGTTCGGCACCCCGACGGGTCGATCTTTGTCAACACGCAGACCCGAGGGCTGGTCAGGAGCACCGACAACGGCCAGACCTGGGAGGCGATCGAGGCGGAGAACGCCTTCGCCCTGGGAGTCACCCGAAACGGCCGGCTGTGGCTGGCCGGTCCGAAGGCAGAGGATGCGGTTTCGGTTTCCTATTCGGCGGATCGGGGCCGGAGCTGGAAGGCCGCCCTGGTGGACGGCGCCGCTCTGGCCCCGTCTTCAAAGCGGCCCTACGACTGGGTGGGAGACGACTACAACACCTTCCTGGAGAGTCCTGACGGCACCCTGATGCTGGGGGTGGGCGCCCGCTATCTGCCCTGGTACTATCAGGACCCCGACCTCATGCAGGACGGCCTGGTCCGGCCGGGCGCGGACATCGGGGGCCTGTTTCTGATTCGCAGCACCGACGGCGGCAAAAGCTGGGGAGACCCGACCCTGATGCATCCCTTCGTCTGTGAAGTCGGTCTGGCAGCCGACCCCTTCAACCCGGACCGCCTGCTGGCCATGACCCGCATTCAGCGGCCGCTGCTGGCCGGAGAGGATCGGAAGACCACGCTGGAGAAGACGGGATGTCCTGCCGATGTGCCTTCCGCTGAGCCCTCCATCTACAAGAACGGTCTTCTGTTGGAGTCCCACGACCGAGGCCGCACTTTCCGCGAGGTGCCCGGCAGCCTCACCGGCTACTACGAACACCGGGGGACCATTCTTTGGACCGGCGATAACGTCGTGGTGGTGACCCACCAGGCAGGCAACCAGAGCCCGCGATGGGGGGCTCTTTTCGCACGGATCAGCCTGGACGGAGGAAAGACCTGGGCGGACGGGTCTCCGTCAGGGACGCCCCGGATGAACCAATCCACCCGCTTCGAGCTGGTCCCCAAGCCTCCCGGCCACTCCTTTACCGCACCTACCCTGGAACTGTCACGGAACCGGTTCCTGACTCCCTACCTCCACGGGAGCATCGCCGCCGGCACGGCAACCGTCACCGGCGTCTTCTGGCGCCTCGAGCGTCGATAGGTGGAGAATGGGGGACGGTATCGAATAGGTCGAGCGCTCATCCTTTGCACAATCGATCTCTTATGGCATTCGGGGTGAGGATCGGAACCGAAAACACCGATGCCAAGGCGAGCAGGTCGGCGTCGCCAGTCACCAGGGCATCTGCTTTGCCCGCGAGCGAGAGTTCGAGGAAAGGCCTGTCGGCAGAATCGCGGCATTCCGGCACGGCCACAGGCTTCGACACGATCACCGTCTCGCACCACGGCAGATAATCGGCCAACAGGTCTTCTCGTTCGTCGCCCGTCAGGCGGAACTTCGGATAGTACAGTACCCGGAGCAGTTCCGCGGTCGTATCACGGCTTGCCAGTGGGAGGATGGCTTCCGACTGCCAGGAACGGCGCAACCAGGACAACGATCCGGTGGGAAACAGCAGGGCGGAGAGCAGCACATTGGTGTCGAGCACCAAGCGCAGCCCGGTCATGGTACCCGGCGAGCCCATGCCACGGCCTCGGACACATCGGCCTCGGACATGCCGAGTGCAGCCAACTTGGCTCGCACTGCATCGGCACGGTTCACGCGCACGGGTGTCAGCACGATGCGGCCGTTCTCTTTAGTTACATCGAAATACTCGGAGCCCTGGAAGTCGGCGACTACGGCTTTGGGCAGGGTCAACTGGTTCTTGGACGTCAGTTTGGCAAGCATGGGATACTCTCCGCGACGATAGTAAGGAAACAAGGATAGCATACCTCCTTGCGCTGACAATTGCAATATAGCGGGTCTTCCCAAAAAGCCAGGGGCGACACAGAGATGCCTGGCCTTGCCCCATCAAGCGGTGACGATGCCCAAGGGCTGTCTCTTCTTCCACCCGCCACGGGTGAAATCGGGGAAATGGACCGGTTGGTTCCGGCTGGCGATGGAGCGCTCGCTCAGGGGGGAAACGGCGCTCAAGGCCGCGGCGTCGTACACGTCCATATCCAGGGGCGTGCCCCGGCGCAGGCACTGGACCAGACGGTAGTCCTCGATGTAGTCCATGCCTCCGTGGCCGGCGCCCCTGGATTTTTCTTCCATGGCCTTCCACAAGGGGTGCTCGAACTCCGAGCCGTAATTGGAAAGGGGTTCCCACTGGTGCTCCGGGGAGCGTCCCTCGATGTGGATCTTCTCCTCGGGATACTTGCGGACCAGGCCCCGGGTTCCCTGCACGTTGACGTCCCGGCTGTAGGGGCGGGGCGAATCGGTATCGTGCTTGACCACGATGGTTTGTCCAGCGCTGGTCTGGATCAGGGTGGTGACCACGTCTCCGAGCGCATACCGTTTTCGGGCTTCCGGGCTCTCCGAGCCGAACTTTTTTTCCGCAAACAGATTGAGTCCCTTGGAGGGACTGCTCATGGAAACCAGGCGGGAGAACTGGTTGCCGCGGTTGATGTTCATGCACTGAGCCACCGGACCCAGCCCATGAGTCGGATAGAGGTCCCCGTTACGCGTCACCGAATGGGCCAGCCGCCACAGTCCTTCTCCTTCATCGCTGAACTTGATGTCGCGCAGATCGTGAAGATAACCGCACTCGGCGTGGAGCAACTCTCCCAGCAGCCCCTTGCGAACCATGTTCAGAATCATCAGCTCCACCCGGTCGTAGCAGCAGTTCTCCATCATGACGCAGTGCTTCCCGGTACTCTCTGACGTCTCCACCAACTGCCAACACTCCTCCAGCGTGACTGCCGCCGGTACTTCGGTGGCAGCATGCTTGCCGTTCTTCATGGCGGCAACGCAGACAGGGACATGCCAGCGCCAGGGCGTGGCCGTGTAAACCAGGTCCAGGTCATCCTCGGCGCATAGACGCTCAAAATCGCGCTCGCCCCTGGTATAGAGCCTCGGCGCCGGCTGCCCAGCCTCCTGTACCATGGCGGCAGCCCGCCTGGCGTGCTCTTCCCGGATGTCGCAGATGGCCGTGATGGCCGCGCCCTCGATGCGGACCAGGTTCCGGA
>JAPVWS010000506.1 GCA_027493295.1 Candidatus Versatilivorator vitaminiformans
CGACACCGTGGCCACCCTCACCAGGTCCATCACGGTGTCGGCTACGGCTCCACAACTGAACACTACCGACGCCTCGGTCGGGAACGCCTTTGGAACCAAGCCGATCAGACAACTGCCGCTGAATGCGCGAAATCCGGCCGGGTTGCTCTCACTGCAGGCGGGCGTCACCTTCCTGACCGCCGATCCGCTGGACTCCAAGTTGTCGGGAGACATCCGCAACGGTACCGTGAACGGAGCTCAGAGCGACCAGTCGAACGTGACGCTCGACGGGGTCGACGTCAATGACCAGAACGGACGCTTGCCCTTCACCAGCGTCCTTCGCAACACGCTGGACTCGATACAGGAATTCCGCGTGGTGACCACCACGGCCAATGCCAATCAAGGCCGTTCATCGGGTGCGCAAGTGTCGCTGGTGACCAAGAGCGGGACCAACGAAGTCCACGGATCGCTCTACGAATACCACCGCAACACCATCACGGCCGCCAATGATTTCTTCAACAACAGGGCCGGCGTCGATCGCCCCAAGCTCATCCGGAACGTGTTCGGAGGTTCGGTGGGCGGTCCCGTCAAGAAGGACCGCGTCTTTTACTTCCTCAACTACGAAGGCCGCCGGGATGCCAGCGACGGCAGCGCGGTGCGCCGGGTTCCGACGGCTTCCATGCGCGACGGGTTCGTTCGGTACAGGAGCGTCGACGGCCAGGTACAGACACTCGATCCGGCGTTCATCCGCACCAGGATCGATCCGCTCGGGACCGGTCCCAGTCCCGCCACGCTCGAATACTTCAGATCCTTTCCCGAACCCAACGATTCCACCGTCGGAGACGGTCTGAACACGGCCGGATACCGGTTCACGGCTCCAACACCCCTGACCTGGAACACCTTCATCTCGAAGACGGACTGGAATCTGGATCAGCTGGGCTCGCACAGCATGTTCATGCGCCTCAACTACCAGAACGACAGCATCGGAAGCGTCCCCCAGTTTCCCGGGCAGCCTCCGAACACGGAGACCAAGGACGCCAGCCGCGGGCTGGCATTGGGGTACAACGGCCTTTTCGGGAGCAGCCTCGTAGGCACGTTTCGCTACGGATTGACCAGCCAGAGGTTGAACTTTTCGGGTGTGCAGACGGCATCCAGGGCCAGTCTTGGGGATAGCATCATCGACGATATCGAGGGTGCGACGACCCCCCGAGACATCGAACTGCCGACCCATACCCTGTCGGCCGACTTCTCCGTGATGCGTGGTACCCACTCCCTGCAGTTCGGAGGGGCTTTCTTCTCCAATCGGAATCGCCGGTTGAGTTACGACAACAGCTATCACTTTGCCAAGCAGGCCGCCTGGGCACTTGCCGACGGCCCGGCCATATTCGAGGGGCCGCTCTCGGCCGCACCCGCCAACCCCGGGGTCTACCGGGAGACCATGGCGACCGCGCTTGGGGTCCTCAACTTCTTCGACGCCAACTACAACTACGACCTGGACGGCAATCCCTTGTCCCTGGGTGACCCCGTCAGCCGGACGTTCGGTGTGGAGCAATTGGAGATCTATGTCCAGGACACCTGGCGCGTCCGGCCCGGTCTGGCCGTTACGGGAGGCCTGCGCTGGTCCCTCATGCCGCCGGTCAGGGAGGTGAATGGGATCCAGGTCAGCATCACGCCGGGTCTCGACCAGTACATCGCGCGCCGTCTGGACCTGGCGGCGAACGGTCGGCCCACGCGCGAAGCAGGATCGATCGGATTTGTGGGAGTGGACGACCCCGAGGGCGGTCCGCTGTGGTCCACCCATGCCAAGAATTTCTCGCCCCGGCTTGCCGTCGCCTACTCGCCGGGAAGCACCGACGGATTTCTGGGCAAGCTGTTCGGCGGCCCGGGAAGAACCTCGATCCGGGCGGGGGCGGGCCTCTTCTACAACAGCTTCGGGATGGGCATGATGCAGATGCTCGACCGGAACGCGTTCGGGCTCACCAGCAAGGTGACCAACCAGATCCCCAGAGTTGCGGATTCCCCTCGCTTCACCGGGCTCTCGACCCCGCCCGCGGCAGGGATTTTGCCTCCTCCGCCCGGGGGGCCCGGCACACCCAACCCGACCGGACTGGGATGGAGTCAGGGAGTCGATTCCAGCCTGAAGCCGCCCTACAGCATCAACCCCACCTTTTCTCTGGCTCGCGAGTTCGACGGGGGATTCCTGGTGGATATCGGTTACGTGGGCCGACTCGGTCGCAGGCTGCTGGTCAACGACACCGCCTCGGCCCAGTACACCAACTTCAAGGATCCGGTGTCCGGCCAATACATGTTGGACGCGCTCCAGGAAATGGAACGCATGGTTCACCGCGGAGTCCCGACCGAGGACGTGCAGCCGATCAGTTTCTGGGAGAGCCTCTATTCCGGGGTTGCCACGCCGGAGGCAACCGCGACTCAGCGTGTTTATGAGGTCATCCGGTCCGCCAGTCCCGATACGGGCACGGCTCTCTATTATCTCGACTACGCCTGCATCCCCTTCTGCAGCGACATGGGGCCGGGAGTGTCCATGAATCCTCAGTTCTGGGCCTTCGACGCGCTCCGGTCCTTCGGAACCTCGACCTACCACTCCATGCAGGTGTCACTGCGCAAGGCCTTCTCCCAAGGGTACCAGTTCGACCTGAACTACACCTTGTCCAAGTCCACCGACCTGGTGTCGGTCGCCGCCCGCCGCAGCCAGGGAGAACGGTTCGGCCAGATTCCGGGAGATACCTACTGGTCCGCCTTCAGCGTCATCAACTCCTGGGACCGGGAAGCCCAGCGGTCCGTTTCCGATTTCGACATGCGCCACCAATGGAATGCCAACTGGGTGGCGGAGTTGCCGATTGGAACCGGGAAGCCGATTCTCCCCGACATGGGGCCGGCGGGTCAGGCGGTGCTTGGCGGCTGGCAGCTCAGCGGCCTGATGCGCCTGACCTCGGGCCTTCCCCTGAGCGTGCTGAACGGTCTCGCCTGGCCCACCTGCTATTGCTACCAGCACTTCGCCGAAACCGACGGACCGGTGCCGGCGCAATCCAACGCCAAGAACGCCACATTGATCGGAGGGGGGACCGGACCCAACGTCTTCAGCGATCCGGAGGCAGCCCTGGCCTCGTTCAGGCAAGTCCTGCCCGGGGAAGTCGGACAGCGCAACAACCTGCGGGGCGACGGGATCTTCTCGATCGACATGGCCATCGGAAAACGCTTTCCGTTGCCGTTCGAGAATCACAGCCTCCAGTTTCGTGCCGAAGCCTTCAATTTGACCAACAGTGTTCGGTTCAACGCCGACGTATGGGAAACCCTCTCGTTCGTCTTCCCCGGTAGCTTCGGAAACTACTCCCGGGTCATGATTCCGCCGCGCGTGATCCAGTTCGGCCTGCGCTATGAGTTTTAGGTGGAAATTTACCTTGAGGGCGCCGGGCCGATGGGGCTTTGCAGCAGGGCCTGGCGAAATTCGTCGTAGGGGATGCCGCCCGAGACGATGAAGATGTTGCGGTCGGTGGGCAGTTGGCGAAGGCCCACAGAGACCGGCACCTTCATCGGTCCCTTGAAGTCCATTCGGAGCGGAGAATCGTTGGCCGATCCCATCCACCACCAGTGGACGCCTCCCAGATGCTGGGTCTCGCGGACGGGGTCGGGCCAGAGCTGGGTGCCGAACTCGTCGAAGAGCTTGAAGGTTTTCAGGTCGAAGGGCAGGCTGACGAAGAGTTGAGCCTGGGCCAGGCTGCCCCGGGTGCGCACGAACCAGGCCATGGGACGTCCGTCCTCCAGTTCCCACAGGAACATGCGGACCTCGTCCCCCACCGCCACTCTCTCCTTGAACCGAGCCCCCCGCAGCAGCGGCATGCCGCTCACCGACAGGTTGTAGTCGATCTCAATGGGCCGCGACCAGCCGAGGTAGGTGCCCACCATGGCCTTCCAGGTGGTGGCGCACTGTTCGAATCCCTCGCCGAAGGCCAGGGCTTCGACCCTTTGGGGATCGACCTCGAGCCGTCGTTTCTTGAACTCCCGCTCGATTTCCAGGGCGATCATGCGGTTGTAGAAGATGACTTCGAGCGCCTGGGCATTCCAGGTGTCGCTGTTATGCCGGACGGCTTCCAGCAGGTCGTCCAGCAGCTCGATTTTCACCGCGTCGGGGAGCAATTGGCGGTAATCCACCTTGTGGTTGGCCGAGGGGCTCTCCGAGCGGATGATCACGCAGCGGCGCCCCAGCCGTTCCCGCCCCTCATTCTCCAGGGCCTGCATGGCCGGCCGGTTTCCGATGGGGTAGATGATCAGCGCTTCGTCCCGACCCATGCCCCGGATGTATTCCTTCTGTTTCCGGTTGACCCGCCGTTCCCACTCCAGGATCTCATAGAATTCCTGCTTGTCGTACCAGGCGCCTCCCCGATAGGTGAAGGACTGATAGAGGAAATCGGGCCGCATGCGGCCCCCTTCCGCCAGGGCCAGGTCCCAGCAGACGGGATGGATCAGGAAGCTGACCTTGGAAATAGGGATGGGGGAAGCGGCCCCGGTCGAATCCTGAGCCGCGGCCCCAGTCGCCGGGCCGATTGACAAGAACAGGAGCAAAGCCGACAGCGGAAGAAGAAGATTCCGCGCTGTTCGCACCCTGATGTGTTTGAAATCAATCACCGGAGATGACTCCTGCCGCGTCATTGCACCCCACTTGAAGCCCGGAGAAGTAAACAAAAAAGACCTGTCCGTCCGCAGTGACGTGGGTTAAGTGAGAGCTGCGAAGCTGCGGTTGGAGTCGGTAGGCAAGACAACGCTTACTACAGGCCATCCTTATAGAGCTGCGAAGCAGCGGCTCAGGGTAGCCCCGGGTGGCAACCCGGGGTCGTATGAGCCCCGCGCCAACTTAGCCGCGAATGCGGCGAATCAGGTGCGCCTCGTTGCCTAACGCCTCGTGCAGGTCAGTAATTCCCCCGGCCTGGCGGGCGGTTGATACGAGAGAGCTTTCTCAATATCGTGTGCGACCGGGCGAAAAATGTTGTCCGACCACAAAAAGCACAAAAGTCACAAATTGTGTTTTTGTGCCTTTTGTGGCCATTCCCGGGAAACGTCCCGCTGACCAATTTTGCAAAAGGCTCGAGAGCGAAATGAATTTGTTTCAGACGCTAAACATATCGATCCAATAACTATCCACTGATCACTAACCACTATTCATTGTTCACTTGGCCGCGCCACCCTTCCATACGATGAGGCGGCCGATACAGGGCGAAACAGCGACGTTTCACGTCAATATCCCCTTCACCACCCGGGCGGGAAACTCGTCGGTGAGGCGCTCGTTGCGGCCTTCGCGCCGATAGACCAGGTCGCGGTGGTTCATTCCCAGCAGGTGCAGGATGGTGGCGTGCAGGTCGTGCACGCTGACCGGGTTGTCGACGGCGCGGTGGCCCAGCTCG
>JAPVWS010000507.1 GCA_027493295.1 Candidatus Versatilivorator vitaminiformans
GAGGCGCATGACATCGATGCCCTGATTCACCCAGCGCCGGTACTTTTCGCGATCGTATAGCGGTAGGATCTTGCTGGGATAGGGCGCCGTCTGACCCTGGCCCCAGCTCCACCAGATACTGTCGATGTGGCTGCCGGGTTCATCGGCAAACCCGAAGGCGTCATCCACCTGTGCCGGCAGATCCTTGACGAACCGGTCCACGTGCCAGGAGGCGTCGATGTTGACGATGACCCGCCTGGGTCGATTGACGGCAGCGATGTGTGCTTCACTGAGGCCAATGCTTGAACTCGTTTCAGCCGCAGCCACGTCGGTGGCAATTAACAAGATGAGAACCGACCACAGTATGGAGATCATTGGGACCTCATCCCGCCACGTTGGGTCCCGGCGGGGCGGGCGATAGTATGCTAGGATGGAACTCTTAGCGTGACAGTGTAGCATCGCACGACCTTCTCCGGTCGGACTTGAGTGCCGCTCCTCCCACCCGCGCCAGGCAGCCATAGGACTGATCGCCTCCGAACCACGCCCACACGGGGTCGGAAAAGGAAATGAAAGGCATGCAGCCTGACCCCCACGGCGCCCCTCCAACACCCCGGTCGGACTCCGCAACCCCTGAGAACGAGGGTGAAGTCCTGGCTCAGGTCCTGACCCTGAAGGAGCAGGACGAACCGCAGATATCGATGGAAGACGGCGAGCGGGCCGAGCTGGTCCGGTACGACCCGGTTCGCCACTACCTGTTGGAGATCAGCAAGTATCAGCCCCTGACTCCCGGAGAAGAACGGCACCTGGCCCGTCTCTACAGGGACAGCGGGGACAGGGAAGCGGTCCGCCGACTGGTCACCTCCAACCTCAAGCTGGTGGTGAAGATCGCTTTTCTATACAACAAGGTCTACTCCAACCTCATGGACCTGATCCAGGAAGGCAACCTGGGTCTGCTCCAGGCCGTCAGGAAATTCGATCCCGACCGGGGCACCCGCTTGCCCACCTACGCCTCCTGGTGGATCAAGGCCTACATCATCAAGTTCATTCTGGACAACTTTCGCATTGTGCGCGTGGGAACCACCAACGATCGCCGCAAACTGCTGATGAATCTGCGCAAGGAAAAGCGGAAACTGGAAGCCCAGGGAATCGCGCCCACGCCCAGGCTGATCGCCAGGAACCTGAACGTGAGCGAAGGGGATGTGATCGACGTCGAGAACAGCATCAGGGCTCATGACCTTTCCCTGGATGCCACGACTTCCGGCGACTCCGACCTCTACTATCTGGAAACCCTGGCCTCTACCGAGGATCTGATCGACGAGAAGCTGGCGGCCGGAGAGTTGAAGAGCCTCATCGAATCCAAGTTCGCCCAATTCTCCCAGGACCTCGGAGAAAGGGACCGGGTCATTCTCAAGCAGAGACTGATCGCCGAAGAGCCCCTGACTCTTCAGGCCATCGCGGACCGGTATGGCGTGACCCGCGAGGCGATTCGCGTGTCTGAAAAGAAGCTGGTGGAGAGAGTCAAGGACTACATGAAGGAGGCGTTGAAGGGAGTTCCGGAAGTGGATTTCAGGCTGGGGGAGGGATAATGAGGCTTCGACTGAGACCGACAAGGGGGATAACAGGAAAAAGAGTTATCCACCAAGGGACACGAAGATCCACGAAGGGCCACTAAGGGGTCGGAGAAGGCTCAAAAGGGATTCGCCAAGGGTCGGGAAGGCGGCGAATTAAACGCATCCCTTTCGGAGCGCACGGCCGGTCCGAAACGACTCGTCGCCCGGCGGTGTTGACTCGTAAAGGGGCCTGGCTTAAGATTCCAGATAGAAACAAATCCGAAAACGAGGGTGGACGAAACCATGATGACTTGGTGTCGGTTGAGACAATTCGCACTCTTCGGAGCCCTGGTGCTGGGCCTCGTCCTTGGCGGCAGTCGCCTGTCGGCGGGCCCGGAGGAAAAGGAACCCTCCCAGCCTGAGCGGGAAGAAGAGACCAGGAAAGTAGAGAGGGGCGGTCCTCAGCAGCAGCAGTCCGACCCGGTGATCGTTCGAAAGAGGAAGCCCAGGCCGAGAAAGCGGCGCCTGAACCCGGCCCGGCCCAAGGGCTCCAAGCCCGAAGAGAACTTCACCCTGGCGGTCGACATCGAGCTGGTCAATCTGGATGTGGTGGTCACCGACAAAAAGGGGAATTTCATCCCCGAACTGACCGCCAAGAACTTCAGGGTCTTCGAGGACAAGGTCCAGCAGAAGGTCACCAACTTCAGCCCCACCTCGGCGCCGCTCACCGTGGTGATGGTGCTCGAGTCCACCAGGAACCTGGCCTGGTGGTGGTACGACGACGCGACGATGCCGGCGGCCTATTTTATCCAGATGCTGAGGCCCGACGACTGGGCGGCGGTGGTGGCCTACAACCTGAACCCCAGGATACTGTCCGACTTCACCCAGAACAAGCGCGAGCTCTTCGGGTCGCTCACCCGCATGGCCTTTCCGGTCTCTCAGGAATCCAACCTTTTCGACGCTCTCCAGTTCACCCTGGACCGCCTGGACGAAGTGGACGGCAAGAAGGCCGTGCTTCTGGTCAGCACCGGTGTGGACACCTTCAGCAGGATTACTTTCAGCTCGGCCTTGAAGCGGGTGCAGTCGACCGACGCCGTCATCTACTGCCTGGGTATCGGCCAGAGAGGGCGCATGAGCAACGAACCCTACATGGGGGCCACCACCCGGTTAACCTATCTGCAAGCCGACAATCAACTCAAGACCTTTGCCAAGGTCACGGGCGGCAAGGCCTGGTTTCCCCGCTGGCAACAGGACCATCCCGCCATCCTGCGGCAGGTCGGGATCGAGCTCAGAAACCAGTACAGCCTGGGCTACGTTTCGACCAATGCCGACCGCAACGGAAAGTTCCGCAAGATCAAGGTGGAAATCGTTGACGAGAACGGGAAACGCGTCAAGAGAGTCAAGGCGCGAACCCGCACCGGCTACCACGCCGTCAAGAGTTGACCTCAAACAAGACCGAAACTCGCCCGGTTGGGGTCCACGACGCAGGGCTGGCGCAATAGGCGAGTTAGTGCGGGGCTCACCCGCTGCCGGACCGAAAACTCCTCGTTGACGTTAGTGAGCCGAAGTCCTTCATTTCCTTCCTAGTTGATCCGTTACAGCCATCGTTCCTGCCCCGACGGGCTTACAATGCAAGTTGACTCTGGTTCGGGCAAACTCTGAATCACCATTCTGCCGGAAGCATCATGTTGCGAAAAGCCGCCGTTGCCGGCCGTTTCTATCCCTCACAGCCTGACCGGCTTCGCCGGGACCTGCAGGAGCACCTGGGACCGCCCCGGGCACGACGCCAGGCCCGAGGCGTGGTGGTGCCTCATGCCGGCTACCTTTATTCCGGCGGTGTCGCCGGAGCCGTGTTCTCCGGAATCGAGATACCCGAAAGGGTTTTGATCCTCTGTCCCAACCATACCGGATTGGGAGCCTCCCTCTCGATCATGTCTCGGGGAGAGTGGCAGATCCCGCTCGGCCGGATCCCCGTCGATGAAGAGTTGGCTCGGAGGCTTCTGCATCACTGCCCGTTCCTGAAGGAGGATACCGAAGCTCACCGCTTCGAGCACTCGCTGGAAGTGCAGCTTCCCTTTCTGTTGCATTTGAGGCCGGACCTTCGCCTGGTGCCCATCGCCCTGGGCCGTCACGATTTCCCCGCCTTCCAGCGGCTGGGAAAGGGTATCGCGAAAGCCTTGCGGGATCTGTCCGGGCAGCCGGTGCTGGTGGTTGCCAGCAGTGACATGAACCATTTCGAGCCGGATTCGGTGACACGCATCAAGGACGAAAAAGCCATCTCCAGGATCCTGTCTCTGGATGCCCCAGGCCTCTACGAGGTGGTCCGAAAGGAGTCGATCAGCATGTGCGGCTACGGACCGACCATCGCAATGATGTATGGAACCGAAGCCTCGGCCCGGACCTGCCGGGCCGAGCTGGTCCGCTATGCGACTTCGGGAGACGCCGGCGGAGGAAGGAAAGAAGTGGTGGGTTACGCCGGCATCGCCATTTACCCCAAGGCTTCCGGCTCGGGCGGCCGAACGCCCCCGTAACAAGTGCGGGCGCAGCGGGCCGATCAGCCGGAGGGGTGGCGGTCGATCTGTCTGAGGAGTCTTCGGGCCGTCTTGCGGGCCAGGTTCATGAGGGAAGTGTTCTCGGAAATTCTCTTCAAGATGGGCGAGAACCGTTGGGGGTCCACAATCGTTTTCCTGTCCAGGAACCCTCGCAGTAGATCCAGTTTTCTGGGAATCCCCAGCCGGTCATGCTTCAAGGTCAGCTTCAAATCGAGGAGGAATCTCTCCTGAGCGGAGAGGTGATCGAAAAAGGTCACGATCTTGCGGAAGGTCTTGTTGTCGGTGTGGCGGAACACCACTTCCCGTGTTTGCGGGCCGCTCATCAGGCGTATGGTGCGCGTCCCGGTGTCGGCCACCCGCCGCGAGCTCACGAAGTTCTTGTCCCGATTCAGGAAGTCGGCCTGGGCGAACAGCTCCAGGAGGTGACGGAGGGTGTGGGGCTTGAGTTGGAAATCCACCGCCACCGGCTCTCCATCTCCCAGTCTCAGCACGTACCGGGTCCTTCCATCCGTCTCCACTTCAATGCGGTGCAACTCGGTGTTGCCCCTGGAGTAGTCCTTTTGCCAGAACACCCGAGTGGGCTGGTCGGCGCCACTCAAACCGCCAGCCAAAAGGAGCAGCGCCAGCGACAGCGGCCCGGCTGAATGGACTGTGGACGGGCGCATGGACTCAGCTTCGGTAGGGAAGGGGGACATTGGTCTTGGAGATTCCTCTCCTGATGCGGCTTTCAGTGGTCATGACCTGGGCATGACACAGGGCCAGGGCCAGTGCATCGGCCGCGTCGTGGGGCTGGGGCGGGCTGGCCAGTCCCAGCAGCCGTCCGACCATGGCCTGAACCTGCTGCTTGTCTGCCCGGCCATATCCGGTGACTGCGTTCTTGATCTCCAAGGGACTGTACTCCACGATGGGGATGCCCGCCAGGGCCGCCGTGCAGATCACCACACCCTTGACCTGGCCAAGCTTCATGACGCTCTTGAAGTTGGTGAGATAGAACTGGTCCTCTACAGCGGCAACCTGAGGGGTGTAGGAGTCGATGAGTTGCCGAAGCTGCCGCTGAACGGTCACCAGCCGAGCGCCCAGGGAGTGTTTGGCGGGAAGAGAAATGGCCCCGAAGACGACCGGTTGCGGACGCCCTTCCTCACTGTCGATGATGCCGTATCCGGTCGACCGTGAACCGCAATCGATACCCAAAACTCTCATGGGATCCCATGGTCGCCGGCGTCTTTCGGCAATCTATCCACCGTGGGTTCTTCCAAAACCGATCCCGTCCACGTTTCCGGTGTCAAACTAAGAGGCGGCCGCCTCCAGTTCCGCATCCGCGATGTCGAAGTTGGCGAAGACCTTTTGCACGTCGTCGTGGTCTTCCAGCGATTCCATCAGGCGCAGCATCTGCTGGGCCGGCTTTCCCGCAAGCTGCAGGGTGGTCTGGGGAATCATGGAAAGGTCTGCCGACGCCACCGCCAGGTCGTGACTCCGGATCTCCTCCAGTACCGCCTCGTAGTCCTGAGGTGAGGTATAGATTTCGTAGACCTCGCCCGCTTCCCTCATATCCTCGGCTCCTGCCTCCAGCGCCACCGTCATCAGGTCGTCTTCGTCCGTGCTGGATTTTTCGATGAGAATCAATCCCTGTCTTTGGAACAGATGGGCCACACATCCCGACTGACCCAGGTTGCCCCCGAATTTGGAGAAGACGTGGCGGATATCCGACACCGTCCGATTCTTGTTGTCGGTCACGGCCTCGACCAGGATGGCCACGCCGCCGGGGCCGTAGCCCTCGTAGGTCGCGTCTTCATAGGTGAGCCCCGGCAACTCGCCCGTTCCCTTC
>JAPVWS010000508.1 GCA_027493295.1 Candidatus Versatilivorator vitaminiformans
GTTCCCCATGGAAGCGGGCCATGCCGCCGATCATGGCGGGGTCGTCGGCAAAGCGTCGATCCCCGTGCAGCGGCGAAAAATCGCTGAAAATAAGTTCGATGTAGTCCTGGACGTGGGGGCGCCGGGGGTGGCGGGAGAGTTGGACGCGATGCCAGGAGGTCAATTCCGTCGAGGAATCCCGACGCATGCCATCAAGGCGTCGGCGAAGCGCCTCCAGGTCTTTGGCGGTGCCGTCGGAAGAAGGCTGACGAGAGAGTTCTTGGATCTGCCGCCGGAGGTGCTCGACCTCGTGGCGCTGATTTGCGGTGTCTTTGGCCATGGTGGACTCCGGTTCCACCGAGAATTAGCGGCGAACCGAACCCGTCCCGCAAAGGGTCTCTACCTGCCGGACGAACCGCCCGTCGGCCTTCACCCGACCTAAGTGCCTTGATTGCAAGGTTATCAGATAGGATTGAGGGTGTTCAAGTTGAAAGGTAACCCGGCTGTCGCCGGGGTTTTTCTCCATGATTGAGCGCAACTTCAGGGGCAGATCCTGGGCCATGGTCTCCAGCTTGACGTAAATGGTTACCGGCGAGGCCGCCTGCGAACCATCGATAGGCTGGATCTCTCGGACGATTACCTTGCGATTTCCGGAGTCTTCCAACTCAAGGATGCCCCGGACCAGAACCGCTGCCTCCGATTCCATCAGCGACTCGCAGCGTTTGAAGAGGTCCGGAAACACCACGGCGTCGACCGAGCCGCTGAGGTCCTCCAGGGAAAGAGTAGCCATCCGATCGCCCTTCCGTGTCCTCAGCAGCCTCAGGGAGCTGATCATGGCTCCGACCTGGACTTCCTGACTGGTCTCCAGTTCATTGATGTTCTCGATCTTGGTGGGAGTAATCCGCTCGATCTGATCCACGAACTTTTCCAGCGGGTGTCCCGTGATATAGAACCCCAGGGCTTCTTTTTCGCTGGAAAGAATGCGCGACTGCGGCCACACGGGGGCGTCTGGCAGTTCCCGGGCGAGCTGGAGCGATTGGTCGTGGCTGGAGGGAGCGTCGTTGAAGCCGGCGAAGAGTCCCCGCTGGCCCGATTCCCGGTCCCGCTGGATCCGCTGGGCCGAGTCGATGGCGCGATCGAGCGAGGCCAGCAACTGGGACCGGTGGCCTCCCAGGGAATCCAGGGCGCCAGCCTTGATCAAGCTCTCGATGACCCGCTTGTTCAGCACCCTCAGGTCGATCTCCTCGCAGAATTCGAAAAGGGACCCGAACCGGGAAACCCGCTTTCTGGCCTCCAGTATGGAGACGATGGCATTGGTCCCCACGTTCTTGATGGCCGCTAGGCCGAACCGGATCTCCGGCCCGGACGGAGTGAAGTGCAGGTCGCTCACATTGACGTCGGGAGGAAGGATCTTGATGCCCAGGTCCCGGCACTCGTTGATGTACTTCACGATCTTGTCGCTGTTGTTGATTTCACTGGTCAGCAGCGCTGACATGAAGCAGACGGGATAGTTGGCCTTCAGGTAACCGGTCTGGTAGGCCAGGATCGCATAGGCGGCGGAGTGGGCCTTGTTGAACCCATAGCCGGCGAACTTCACCATCAGGTCGAATATGCGCGCCGTCGTGCGTGCATCGAATCCCCGGGCTTGGGCGCCGGCAATGAATTTCTCGCGCTGGGCTTCCATTTCTGCCTGCTTTTTCTTTCCCATGGCGCGTCGCAGCAGATCCCCTTCAGCCAGCGAATAGCCCGCCAGCTTGTTGGCGATCTGTTGCACCTGTTCCTGGTAGAGGATGACCCCCAGGGTTTCCTCGAGAATCTCTCTCAGCTCGGGCAAGTCGTAGGCCACCTTCTTCCGGCCGTGCTTCCTCTTGATGAAGTCGTCGATCATTCCACCTCCGAGAGGTCCGGGGCGGTAGAGGGCGTTGAGAGCGGTCAGGTCTTCCAGCTTTTCCGGCTTGAAGCGCCGCAGGATGTCCTTCATGCCAGCGCTTTCAAACTGAAAAATGCCGTTGGACAAGCCCTTGGAGAACATCTCGTAGGTCTTGCCGTCGTTTACCGGCAAGGTTGCCAACTCGACTTCTTCTCCGGTGGTCTGATGGATGAGCTTGACTGCCTGGTCGAGGACGGTCAGGGTGGTCAAGGCCAGAAAATCCATCTTGAGCAACCCGATCTCCTCCAGGTAGTCCATGGCGTACTGGGTCGTGATTTCGTCCTTGTTGCTCTTGTAGAGGGGCACGATCTCCGTCAGGGGTACCGGGGAGATCACGACGCCGGCAGCGTGGGTGGAAGCGTGGCGCGCCATTCCCTCCAGTCGCAGGGCAATGTCAAAAAGCTCACGTACCCGCTCGTCCTTGGCGATCATGGAGCGCAAGGCCGGTGTTGTCTCCAATGCCTTGGTCAGCTTCATGCCGATTTCCGCCGGAATCAGTTTGGCGATGCGGTCCACCTCGGCGTAAGGCATGTCCAGGCCTCGCCCCACATCCTTGACGGCAGCCTTGGCCGCCATGGTCCCGAAGGTAACGATCTGGCAGACGTTGTCGCGGCCGTATTTCCGGGTCACGTAGTTGATGACTTCCTGGCGACGGTTGGTGCAGAAATCGATGTCGATGTCAGGCAGGGAGATCCGTTCCGGGTTGAGGAATCGTTCGAACAGCAATCCGTGCTGCAAGGGGTCGATGTCGGTGATCTTCAAGCAGTAGGAGGCCAGGCTCCCTGCTGCCGAACCTCTGCCGGGTCCGACCGGAATCCGCTGTTGCCTGGCGTAGCGCATGAAGTCCCAGACAATCAGGAAATAGCTCGGGTAGCGCATCTCCTTGATGATTCCGATTTCGTGTTTGAGCCGCTCTTCGTAAGCCTCCAGAGGGAGCTTCAGCTCTCCGCGACCCTGCAGAGATCTCCAATAGGGGGTCCGTGCTTCGAAACCCTCCCAGCACACCTGCTCGAAATACTCGTCCAGGCCTTTCTCGCCAGGCACCTCGAAATGCGGAAAGGTCTGGCCGGCTTCTTCGAACTGAAATTGGCACCGTTCCGCGATGGCAAGGGTTTGCCGGATGGCTTGCGGGTGGTCCCGGAAGAGATCCGCCATTTCCCGGGCGCTCTTGACGTAGAACTGGTCGGTGGCAAAACGCATGCGGTTGCGGTCGCTCATGGTCTTGCCGGTCTGGATGCAGAGCAGCACCTCGTGGGGACGGGAGTCCTGTCGGGTGACGTAGTGACAGTCGTTGGTGGCGACGATGGGACTGTCCAGGTCCCTGGCCAGCCGAACCAGGTCGGGGTTGATGCGCTTTTCAACTTCCAGGCCCTGATCCTGAAGCTCGATGAAATAGCGGTCCTTTCCGAAAATGTCCTGGAATTCACCGGCGACCTGACGGGCTCGGTCGTAGTGTCCCTCGGCCAGGTTGGAACAGACCTCTCCGCTCAGGCAGGCCGAAAGGCAGATCAACCCCTCCTGGTGCCGGGACAGGAGTTCCTTGTCGATGCGCGGTTTGTAGTAGAAACCCTGCAAGTAGCCGTGTGACACCAACTTGACCAGGTTGCGGTACCCGGTGGAGTTTTCGCAGAGCAGGACCAGGTGGTGGTTGGACTTGTCACCTCCCGTGCGTTCGCCGGCTGCTCCTCGCGCCACGTAGACCTCGCAGCCGATGATGGGCTTGATCCCGTGATGGTGAGCCGCCTTGTAGAAGCTCATGGCTCCGAACAGGTTGCCGTGATCGGTGATGGCCGCCGCCGGCATCTCGAGTTCGGACAGACGCTTCATCAGCGGCTCGGCCGAGCAAGCGCCGTCCAGCAGGCTGTAGTCGGTGTGGAGGTGCAGGTGAACGAAGTTTTCCGGGTTCATTGGCGTCAATGGCTGAAACAGGTGATGGAAGCCCGTCGGGTGATTGCGGGAACCACGAATCGACGGGCGCAATTCATGGACTGGCGGTCACTCCCACTCTATGGTGGCGGGTGGCTTGGAACTGATGTCGTAAACCACCCGGTTGATTCCTTGCACTTCGTTGACGATTCGGGTCGAGATTCTCTCCAGCACGGAATAGGGCAGCTTGACCCAATCGGCGGTCATCCCGTCCCTGGAGTGTACCGCCCGCACCGCACAGGTGTACTCGTAGGAGCGTTCATCCCCCATGACACCGACGCTCTTTACGGGCAACAGCACGGCGAAGGCCTGCCAGATGTCCTGGTAAAGCCCGGCCCGCCTGACTTCGCTGACGACGATTTCATCGGCTTCCTGAAGGAGCGTAACCCGGGCCGGGGTCACCTCGCCCAGGATGCGGACAGCCAGTCCCGGCCCCGGGAAGGGTTGCCGCCCGACCACTTCCTCGGCCAGACCCAACTGCCTGCCGACGTTGCGGACCTCGTCCTTGAACAGATCGCGCAGGGGCTCGACCAGCTTCAACTTCATGGTCTCAGGCAGACCGCCGACGTTGTGGTGAGACTTGATGGTGGCCGAGGGGCCCTTGACCGAGACCGATTCGATCACGTCCGGGTACAGGGTACCCTGAACCAGGAAGTCCACCCGGCCCAGTCGGCGGGCTTCGCGCTCGAAGACGGCGATGAATTCCTTTCCGATGATCTTGCGTTTGCGCTCGGGGTCGGTCACTCCGGATAGCAGCTCCAGGAATCGATCGCCGGCGTCGACTCCGCGGACGTGGAGCTTCAACTGGTCTTGCATCCGGGAAAGTACCCGTGCGTACTCATTCTTCCGCAGCACTCCGTTATTGACGAAAATGCAGGTCAGATTCTCGCCGATGGCCCGATCCACCAGAACAGCGGCCACCGTCGAGTCGACACCGCCGCTGAGGCCACAAATCGCTTTCCCCTGGCCTACTTGCCGCCGAATGCGATCGACGGACTCTTGGATGAATTGGGACGGCGTCCAATCCCCTCGGCATCCGCAAATCTCGAAGAGAAAGTTCTCCAGAATCCGTTTACCCTCTTCGGTATGGGCCACTTCGGGATGAAACTGCAGACCGAAGATGGAGCGGTCCGGATTCTCGGCCGCTGCCAGGGCGTTGGCGGACAGGCCCGTGGAACGAAATCCCGGGGGGAGTTGAACGATATGATCTCCGTGGCTCATCCAGACGTTGGACCGGGCTTTGACGCCCTGGAACAACGGGCTCTCGGACTCGAGGTTGAATTCCGCCAGGCCGTATTCACGCCTGCCTGCGGCTTCGACCTGGCCCCCCAACTCCAACGCCAGAAGCTGGAATCCGTAACAAATACCCAGCACCGGAGTGGTCAGCTTCCAGAGTTCAGCGGCAGTTCGGGGAGCCTGGTCTCCATAGACCGAATCCGGCCCACCGGACAGGATGATGCCTTGGGGCCGGCGCTGCCGGATCCGCTCAAGAGGCAGGTCAAAGGGAACGATTTCGCAGTAGACGTTGGCTTCCCGCACCCGTCGGGCGATGAGTTGAGTGTACTGCGAGCCGAAATCCAGAATGAGCACGCAATCATGGGAAGGGGGCATTGCGGAGGTCCCTGGGGGAGACGGTTGGATTATATGCGAGCCGGATGGCTGGCTTCAATAAGTCGCCGGTGTGATTGAACCCAACGCCAGAAAGAACTCCCGGTTCCCTTCGGCCCCCAGGATCGGAGAGGGAATCGATCCCAGGAGTCGATATCCCAGGTCCCTGGCGCAAGCGCTGACCTTTTCGACGGCAAGGCGGTGCTTTTGAGGATTTCTGACAATCCCCCCCTTCTCGACCTGACCCTTGCCCAGCTCAAACTGCGGCTTGACCAGGCAAAGGACGCGGCTTGTGGGCTCTTGGAAAACGTCGAGCACGGGTAGCACCAGGCACAGGGAGATGAAGGACAGGTCCAGGGTGATCAGATCGACGGTCTCGCCGATAGTTTCAAACGTGAGGTAGCGGGCGTTTACGCCCTCCAGGCTGCGGACCCGGCCATCTTTTCGCAACTTCCAGTCCAGTTGATTGTGCCCGACGTCGACCGCGTGGACCCTGGCGGCCCCCTGCCGGAGCAGGCAATCGGTAAACCCGCCGGTGGAGGCCCCGATATCCAGGCAAATCTTTCCACCGACCTCGATTGAAAAATGCTGCAAAGCGTGCTCCAGCTTCTGTCCTCCGCGGGACACATAGATCCTGGCCTCGGATTTGAGGCGAAGCCTGGATGTCGAATCCACCCGTGTCCCCGGCTTGTCGATCCGTTGCTCGTCAGCCAATACGGAGCCCGCCAGGACCAGGGCCTGGGCCTGATGACGGCTCTGGGCCAAGCCGCGGACCAGCAGCAGCTTGTCGATCCTTTCCTTCATCCTGGGCTAGCCCGCATTTCTCACCAGGTCGCTGGAGGCATTACAAGAAGTAGACTATCTTCAGCACCTTGATTGGCACCATGTCAAGGGCTTGCGCATCACAGACGGCGCTGGGCATGCTCTGGCTTGTCCTTTTCCCTTCAGCGCGCACATGCTCCCTCGACCGTAGAAACCGCTACGCTCTTCGGTCGCGAGCACGCGCTGAAGGGAAAAATCCTGCGCCATGATCAGGTCCCCTGGTGAGAAATGCGGGCTAGTCCTGCTTGTCGCCGGAAAAGGGTATCCGCTCCAGGGCCCCTTCGCTCTTGCGGACCAGGATTTCGACCTTGCGTTCAGCTTCGTCAAGCTTCTCCTGGCAGAAATTCTGCAGCTTCACTCCCTCCTCGTAGATTTCCAGGAGGGAAGCCAGAGGCAGTTCGCCCCTCTCCAGAATCTTGACGATTTCCTCAAGCCGTTTCATGGCTGACTCGAAGTCTTTGTATTGGGTCATGGCTTATCCTGCCCGGCTGTCTTGCCGAAGTCCCGGGAAGTCTCGATGCGCTCCGCCCGCGCCGCGATATTCCCCTTGGAAAGAGTAACGGAAAACGGATCTCCTGATTGCAGCCGGGCCGCGTCTCTGAGAATGGTTCCGTCGGCGTCCCGGCAGATGGAATAACCCCGGTTCAGCACGGCTGACGGGCTCAGGCTGCGTAGTGTCCCCGCTTGCGCCGAGAGTCGAGCCTGACGGGCTTGCAGGGTGAAGCGAACGTGGGTGGCGGCCCGGTCCGCGAACAGGTTCAGGGCTTTTCGTCTTTGGGTCACCAGGTCGCGCAGGTTGAAGCGTTCCAGGCGCTCGGCTGTCAGGCGCCAGATCTCCCGACGAGTTGTCAGGGTGTTTCGAGGCCACCTGCTGAGACGGAAGCCCATCTCGTCCAACCACTGCCGCTGCGAACGGATGCGGCCCTGCGCCGACTCGAAGGCACGATTTGCCGACAACTCCAGCACCCGGTTGCGCAATTGACTGAGCCGGAGCTGCAAGGTCCGTTGCAGCCGATCTCGAAAGTGGCTTAGCCGGGTGGCCAGCTCTTCCCGTGTCGCAACAACCATCTCGGCTGCGCTCGTGGGAGTCGCGGCCCGAACGTCGGCGACGAAATCGGAAATGGTGAAATCGACCTGGTGACCCACCGCCGAGACTACGGGAACCCGGGAGAGGGAGATGGCTCTGGCGACCGCCTCCTGGTTGAAGGCCCACAAGTCTTCCATCGATCCGCCACCGCGGCCGACAATGATGAGATCTACGTCGGGAATGCCGTTAAGGGCGTGGATGCCGGAGGCGATCTCCTCCGCGGCTCCCTCGCCCTGGACCCTGGCCGGGAAGAGCAGCGCGGGGATCGATTGGCGACTGCGTCTCAAGGTCCGCAGAATGTCGTGAATCGCCGCTCCGGTCGGTGAGGTCACGATCCCGACGGTTCGAGGGAGGACCGGCAAGGACTTCTTGCGGGATTCGTCAAACAGGCCCTCGGCCTCGAGCCTGGCTTTCAGCCGATCGAAGGCGATCTGCAGAACGCCGATCCCTCTGGGTTCAATGGATTCGGCATAGAGGGAATATTCGCCGCGGAGTTCATAGACCCCCAGGTTTCCTCGGACCAGAACCTGGTCACCGTCTTCGAACGGCCGGCGAAGGTGCCGGGCCTTGCCGCGGAAGCAGACGCATTTCAACTGGGCTCGAGCGTCTTTCAATGCGAAGTAGATATGCCCGGCGTTGGAGACGGTCCAGTTGGAGATCTCTCCCTCGACCAGCACACCCTGAAATTCTCCCTCCAGGAGCGATCTCACCTCGGCGGTGATTTCGGTGACCCCATAGATTCGCTCTGAGGAAAAGGAATGCATGTGTGCTGGGGCCCCCTCGGCAGTCGCGGAAACCGGGAGCTACCGCCGGAAGAAGAAAGACAGAATCAGCGTCAGGAGAATGCTGAGCACGATGGAGGTGGTCAACGGGAGATAGAAGGTAAAGGTGTCTCGCTTGAAGATCAGGTCTCCGGGAAGCCGGCCCAACTTCAAGAACGAGAAATGGCCGGCAAAATTCAGGAGCAGGCCTATCGCCAGAAAGACCAGTCCCAGGATAATCAAGACCCTGGCCATGTGACCCTTCCTATCCGACGGAAAGCTCGGGGGGCTCCGGCAAGTCGGGTCTCTACCCAGGCGGGAGGATCATTCGAGAGCGAAACGGCTTGGTTTCCGGTAAGCCGCCGCCGGGCTCTCTCCACCTAATCCAGCAACTCCGAATCGCTGAAGAAGTATTGGATCTCCCTCCGGGCATTCTCATCGCTGTCGGAACCGTGGACGACATTCTTTTCAATGGAGGTGGCGTAGAGCTTGCGCAGCGTTCCTTCTGCAGCCTGCCTGGGGTCGGTGGCTCCCATCAGCTCCCGCAGGCGAACCACCGCATCGGGGGCTTCAAGGACCACCACCACCACGGCGCCCGAGCTCATGTAGCGAACCAGGTCCTGAAAGAAGCTTCGTTCGCGGTGCACCGCGTAGAACCCCGAGGCCTGCTGCGGACTCAAGTGCAGCATTTTGAGGGCCTTGATTTGGAATTCCTGTTCCTCGAACCGTTTCAGAATGTCCCCGACGTTGCCCTGGGCTACGCCGTCCGGTTTGATGATTGACAGGGTGCGTTGCAGACTCAAAGAAAAGCCTCCACATTTCTGAGACGGGTCACCGGAGTGTCTCCCAACAAGCTTACGTCTGCAGAATCCGGGCTGTCGTTTCGCCGATGTCGGCAGGACTCCGGGCCACCTGGAGTCCGCACTCCTCCATCAGGCGGATCTTCTCCTCCGCCGTACCCTGGCCTCCGCTGATGATGGCCCCCGCATGCCCCATGCGCCTTCCCGGAGGAGCTGTCCGACCCGCGATGAATCCCACAACCGGTTTGGAAAGACGGGATTGCACATAGCGTGCGGCGGCTTCCTCGGCCGTACCTCCAATCTCCCCAATCAGCACGATAGCTTCCGTTGCCGGATCATCCTTGAAGAGGCGGAGGGCGTCCACGAAGGAAGTGCCGATGATCGGATCTCCCCCGATGCCAATGCAGGTCGATTGACCGATGCCCCGGGAGCTCAACTGCTGCACGGCTTCATAGGTCAAGGTCCCGCTTCGGGAGATCACGCCGACCGCGCCCTCCCGATGGATGGCTCCGGGCATGATTCCGACCTTGCATTTGCCCGGAGAAATGATCCCCGGGCAGTTGGGTCCGATCAGTCGGGATCTCTTGCCGGCCATGAACTGTCGAACCTGGATCATGTCGAGCGTGGGAATCCCTTCGGTGATACAAACCACCAGCTCGACCCCGGCGTCTACCGCCTCCATGACGGCATCTGCAGCCACGGCGGGAGGGACGAAGATTACCGAGGCGTTGCCGCCGGTCTCCCGGCAGGCCTGTTCCATGCTGTTGAAAACGGGAATCCCTTCATGAACGGACCCGCCCTTGCCAGGGGTGACTCCGCCTACGACCCGGGTCCCGTACCGGACGCACTGGAGGGTATGGAAGGTTCCCTCGCGTCCGGTAATGCCCTGTACGATGAGCCGTGTGTCCTGGTCGACCAGAATGCTCACGTCGTTGACCTCGTGTCCGCGCGACTGCCTCGATTCAAATTCTCCCGCGCCTCAAACACGCCTGTTTGGCTCTGTATGATCCGTCCCGTCGCGTGGGGTGGGGGCGCGGCCAAGTGATTAGTGGCCAGTGGTTAGTGTTTAGCCGTGCCTCCGCCCTGGCGGGCGGATCATACGAGAGTGAAACAGGTTTGTTTCAGTTGCTGAACGTGTCGATTAATTAACTATCCACTAACCACTAGTCACTGACCACTGGCCGGGTTCACCGGCCCGATGCCAACCGAACCACCTTCTCGGCTGCATCCCGCATACCCGAGGCCACTGTCAGCCTGAGTCCGGAAGCCTTGAGGATTTCCTGGCCCTGTTCCAGGTTGGTGCCCTCCAACCGGACCACTATGGGAACTTCCAGCTCCATGGACTTGGCGGCTTCCACCACGCCCCGGGCCACGATGTCGCACCGCATGATGCCGCCGAAGATATTGATCAGAACCGCCTTGACGTTGGAATCGGTGAGAATGATGCCAAAGGCGTTTCGGACCTGTTCGGCAGTAGCTCCGCCGCCGACATCCAGGAAGTTGGCTGGAGATCCCCCGGCCAACTTGATGATGTCCATGGTGGCCATGGCCAGCCCGGCCCCGTTGACCATGCAACCCACGTTGCCCTCCAACTTGATGTAGTTCAGTCCGTGCTTGCCGGCTTCAACTTCCAGGGGGTCTTCTTCGTCGGTATCGCGGAGCTCTCGGATGCCGGGGTGCCGGTAGAGCGCATTGTCGTCGAAGTTGATCTTGGCATCCAGGGCATAGAGTCCCCCGTCTTCGGTCAGGAGCAATGGATTGATCTCGGCCAGGGAGGCGTCGGTGGCTTCGAATGCCCGGTAAAGAGAAAGCATGAACCGAACCGCGGCAGGAACCAGCTTCGCAGGCAGGTCCAGGCCAAAAGCCAGCTTTCGGGCTTGGAAGGGGGTCAACCCCAGACCCGGCTCAACCGCTTCCTTGAGGATCAGCTCCGGGTTTTCCGCCGCAACCCTTTCAATTTCGACTCCACCTTCCCGGCTCGCCATGAAGACCACTTTGCCGGCATCCCGGTCGATGGCGATCCCGAGGTAATACTCCCGTTGGATCTTGAGGCCCTCCTCGACCAGAACCCGCTTCACGGTTTGTCCCCCGGGCCCGGTCTGATGGGTGACCAGCTGCATTCCCAATATCGAGTCGGCGACCTCCCGAGCCTCTTCCGGGGAACGAGCCAGCCGGACCCCTCCTCCTTTTCCGCGTCCACCGGCGTGAATTTGGGCCTTGACCACTACCAGTCCGCCCAGCTCGCCGGCGATTTCCCGAGCTTTCTCCTTGGTGTCGGCCACCTTGCCCCTGGGCACGGGAACTCCGTGGTCGCTAAGGATTGCCTTGGCCTGGAATTCGTGAATCTTCATGGTGAAATGTTCCGGGGCCGGGGTCAAACGGGATTGCCGAGTCGCCCTCGGAAGCGCCCAAGTATATCGGAAGCGGCCGCCATTTCAAACAAGGGTGGTGCCTGGCCTTGGCGACGACGCTGATCATACGAGGGAGAAACGGGGGCCTCTTACGAAGCTCGGAGACTGGGGCCCCCCAGCGGCTCGACTGCGGGCTGCGCTTTCGGGGCGCCGCCGCGCCTCCTAGATGCGGCCTCAGCCAGCCAAACGAAGGCTGATGCGGTGGGGGCAAGTCTCGGCTCTGCATCGTGCGACCGGGCGGCTCAAACGGGTTGCAACAGGAGTAATTCAAAAACCGACCGGATTCGGGGTCAATTGACCCTCTCACTGGAAGCCGGGGGGTTCTGGCTGGTGGTCGGGGGCTTCAGAACGTTCAACGGCAGTTCCTTTACCATGAAGCCGTCGAGGTAGACCTGCAGAATATGGGTTCCGTATTCGGAGAAGCCCAGGTTGTTGAAGAGGGTTACGTTGTCGGCGAAGCTGCGCGCATCCAGGGAGAATCGGGAGGGGCTGGTCTTCATGAGAGTCTTGCCGCGGCCGGGTGAAAGCAGTTGAATCTGGGTTTCGTGCCGGCCCTGGCCCACCCAATGATTCAACAGGGCGAAGCGGAGCACCGTGGAGGGGAGCGAAGGCAGGTAAATGTCCTGAAAGATGCCCATGATGCTGAGCTTGTTCCCGGCTTCCAGGCGTACGTCGTCGCAGAGAAGCGAATAGGACAGGTGGACGTGGCCGGTGGACGGTGCCGGATTCATAGTGGGCCGGTTGCTTTGAGGGAACGTGGCAGGGTAATCGTCAACGGAGGAGATCCATGAATGAAGTCACGGTGGCCCTGTTTCCGGTTCCCGGCATTTCAATTCCGGTCGAGTTCAGACAGGAGCCTGGCGTGAATACCGTCGAAGCCGCCGTTGGACATGATCACCACCTTGTCGCCTTTTTGAAGGCGGGGGGCGATCTGTTGGACGATCTCGCCGGCCGTGGGGAAGCAGTGTGCGTCCTGGCCCTGCTTTCTCAGGTCTCGCACCAGCCGATCCAGGTCGAGCCGGAGTTCGGGGTCCAGCTTCTCGGGAGCGAAGATCGAGCACAATATTACGTGGTCGGCATTGGCGAAACAACGGGAAAATTGCCTCTGAAATACCCGTCGGCGGGCAGTTGCGGACCGGGGTTCGAATACCGCCCACACGCGGTTACGGGGAAACTGCTTCCTGACGGCGGCCAGGGTGGCGGCAATGGCAGTGGGATGGTGGGCGAAATCGTCAAAGACGGTGATTCCGGCTGCTTCACCGCGGATCTCCAGGCGTCGCTTCACGCTCTGGAAGGAGCCAAATCCCCGGGCAATCGCGTCCCGGGACAGGCCCAGTCGATGAGCGCAGGCCAGCGCGGCCAGCGCATTCCTGACGTTGAAGCTTCCGGCCAATGGAACCTCGAACCGGCCCCAGTCCTCGCCGTCCTGGAGTGCCTGGAAGCAGGTGGACTGTTCCAGAAACCGGATGGAAGTCGCGGTCCATTGGGCAGCCCGGTCCAGCCCGAAGGAAATGATGTTGGTGGGCGAATCCGCGCTCAGCGTCCGAACCACCTCGTCATCCCAACCCGCGATCAATGCCCCCTTGGAAGGGACAATGTTCAGCAGCCGGCGGAAACTCTGTTTGACCGCCGAAAAATCGGGATAGATGTCGGCGTGATCGTACTCGCAGTTGTTGAAGATGACCAAGTCGGGCAGGTAGTGCAGGAACTTGGGCCCCTTGTCGAAGAAGGCGGTGTCGTATTCGTCTCCTTCGATCACGAAATGCTCTCCATCGGCCACCCGGAAGCTGGTGTTGAAGTTGCGGGCAATGCCCCCGATCAGGAAGGAGGGCCGGAGTCCGGCGGACTCCAGCAACCAGGTCAAAAGGGCGGCCGTGGTGGTCTTTCCGTGAGTGCCCGCCACCACCACCGAGGTTTTCCCCCGAATGAACACTTCCTTCAGAATTTCCGGCAGGGAGCGGTAGGGAATTTTCTCGTCCAGCGTCGCCTCCACTTCCGGGTTGCCCCGGGAAACCGCATTGCCGATGACCACCAGATCGGGCCGGGGGCTGAGATGAGATTCCGAGAATCCCTCGAGGATGGCAATGCCTCGATCCTGCAGGAAGGTGGACATGGGAGGGTAGACATTGCGGTCCGAGCCGGTGACCCGGAACCCTTTCTGCTGGAGCATGCCCGCCAGCGAGGCCATGGCCGTGCCGCAGATTCCGACCAGGTGGATGTGTCTGACGCCGCGGAGAATGTCAACCATCGGCGAACTTCTCCAGTGGGGTGGGCGGTTGGGTGGAGCGATTTCTCCGGTTGAGAAGGGAATTGCCGGGATTCATCCCGCGTCCACGGCGACTTCCTCGACCTGGAGCCAGCGCTGCCCAGCATCCAGTCGAACCTCCACGCCGAAGGGAAGGGTCAGGCACCCGGTGCTGGTGTGTCCGGAATGCAGTCCGTACAAGATGGGGACCTGAAATTCCTGCAACAGGCTCAAGACGATCTCCGGCATGTCCGGCGCCTGGCCGGCCCGGCCGCAGCCGAACATTTCGCCGAAGACAAATCCCCGAACGCCCTCCAGTTTTCCCGCCAGCTTGAGCTGCATCAACATTCGGTCCACCTGGTAGGGCTTGGCGTTGATGTCCTCCAGAAAGAGAATCCTGTCCCGAGACTGCATTTCATAGGGTGTGCCCAGGGAGGCGACCAGAAGCGACAGGCATCCCCCCGTCAATCGCCCGCGAGCGGTTCCGGCTTGCAGAGTCAGGCTGTCGGGGGAGTGGAGCCTCTGGACGGGCCGAGATCCGGTCAGGCAGTGCAGCAGGTTGTCGCGAACGTAGTAGGGCTCGCCCTGGGCGAACTCCTTGGCCACCATGGGTCCGTGGAAGCAGACCAGGCCGCACTGGTTTTCCAGGAATTGCAGCAGGACGGTGACATCGCTGTAGCCCAGAAAAATCTTGGGATGGGCCTGTAGGGTCTCCGGATCCAGCAGCTCCAGCAGGTATTGGCAGCCATAGCCGCCTCGGGCGCAAAAAATCGCCTTGACCCCGGGGTCGGTGAACAGGTCCGTGAGTGACTCCGCCCGTTGGCGGTGGGAGCCGGCAAAGTAGCGGTGCCTGGAGAAGAGGGAGTCGTCGTAGCGTACCTGGTAGCCCAGGCTCCGGATCTCCGAGATCCCGCGCAGCAGGTCCTCGCGCTGGACGCACCCCGACGGCGCCGAAATGCCGACCGTGTCCCCGGGTTGAAGCGGTTTAGCTTTTTGCATCGGCTGGGCCAGGCAGGGTCTTGGCCTCCCTGATTCGCTCCAGGATCAGCTCTCCCATTTTGGGATGGGGCCCCAGCGGGGCGCTGAAACAAATGGAGATCTGGGGGTGGTTTCGGGCTGCTTCCCGGACCATCCTGGGGATGTCGCTGGTGGAGTGTCTCCCCGGACCCAGGAAGTAGGGCTGGACCACGATCGCATCCACCCCGGCTGCCACACAGGTCTCGAATCCCTGTTGGATGGTGGGCTCCGCCAATTCCATGTGGGCGTGCTGGACAATCAGGAAACGGGACTTGTCCCGAACCATTGCCGCAACCTGGCGCACCACTCCATTGGCGTGGGGCCGGCGGCTTCCATGGTCGATAATCAGTAATCCCGTCTTTTCAGCCATTTCAGATTCGATCCTTCAACACGGCCCGGGCGATGGTCTCGAGTTGCATGAAGGAGGTCCCTTCGTAGATCTTGCCGATCTTGGCATCCCGGTAGAATTTCTCGACCGGGTAGTCTCGGGTATAGCCGTAGCCTCCAAAGATCTCGATCACCTCGGAGGCAATCCGCTCGGCCACCTGAGAGGCATAGTACTTGGCCATGGCCGCCTCCTTGAGGAACGGTGTGCCCGCGTCCTTCATGCGGGCCGCGTTGTAGGTCAACAGGCGAGCCGCCTCCAACTCGGTGGAGAGCTCGGCGATCTGGAATCGTATGGCTTGAAACTTGGAGAGCGACTGTCCGAACTGCTGCCGCTCTCCGGCGTAGCGGGTTGCCTGTTCCAGCGCTCCGGCGGCCAGTCCGATCATCTGTGCGGCGATTCCGATTCTGCCCTCATTGAGGGTTTCAATGGAAACCTTGTAACCCTTGCCGCGCTCGCCCAGGATATTTTCTGCAGGAACCCGACAATGGTCCAGCACCAGCTCGCAGGTGCTGCTGGCGCGGATGCCCAGCTTCTCTTCCTTCTTGCCCACCGAGAATCCCGGGAATTCCTTCTCGACGAGAAAGGCGGTGATGCCCCGATATCCCAGGCCAGGGTCGAGAGTCGCGAACAGAATGAAGAGGTCGGCCTCCAGGGCATTGGTGGTCCACAGCTTCTGGCCGCTCAGAAAATAGGCGCCGTCCTTTTCCACCGCCCGGGTCCGGAGTGCAAAGGCATCGCTTCCGGCGGCCGCTTCCGACAACGCGTAGGCCCCCACCGAGCCGGTGGCCAAGCGGGGAAGATAGCGGGATTTCTGTGCCTGGCTGCCCCAGTTCAGCAGGGCATTGTTGACCAGCGTATTCTGGACATCCACGATCACGGCGGCGGAGGGGTCCACCCGGGACAGCTCTTCCACCGCCAGCACGGACATGAAAAAGCTGCCCTCGGCTCCCCCCCACTGCTGGGGAATCTGAATGCCCATCAAGTTCAACTCGAAAAATTGCCGAAGGAGATCGGTGTCGAACTTCTCTCGCATGTCCATTTCCTTGACACGGGGACCGATCTCCGAGCGCGCGAAATCGCGAACGGCATCCCGGAACAACTCCTCCTCGGCCGTCAATTGCGTCAGGACTTGATTGTTCATGAGAGAAGCGGGAACTCCTGGACTCGAGATCGGCCGGTGGTGCCCGGAGGAGCCGGCATTAACCCTGCAAACGGCGACTGTCAACGGCAACCGCTTCCGTTCCCGCACGGCATCGCTTTCAGACGGGCGGCGCCGTCAGGTGGCGGTGGAGGAAGTCCAGGGTCACGCGATTGAATTCTTCCGGCTGCTCGATATTGTGCAGATGACCGCCATTCTGAAAAATCACCAACTCGCTGTTGGGGATGGCGGCGGCGACCTCTTGAGCATACATCGGGGGAAGGGCGAGATCAAAGCTTCCCACCGTGATCAGGGTCGGCACCTGAATCTCATGGAGGCGCCCGAGGGCATCATGATCCAGATCCGCCTGGTACTGTTGCCTCAGCAGTTCTCGGTCCGGGAGGTTGCGGACGATATGCTGAATTTGCCGCTCCACCCGATCGGGATGGCGGCGCATGGTTTCCGGAGTGATGAACCACAACACGTTGATGGCGTAAAAGGCGGCAAGGTCGAGCGTTTCCAGCAGCTTGAGCTGAGCCCTGAATTTTCTGGCGGCGTATCCGTGCGCTCGTCCCCAGGTCCCATGAAGCTGCAGTGTCAGGACCAGCTCGGGGCGATTCAAGGCCAGTTCCTGGGCGATGCAGGAACCCAATGACAACCCCGAGACATGGGCCGGACCCGCTTCCAGGGACTCCAGCAGGGCAGCCGCATCCTCGGCCATCAGGGGAACGCTCAACGGGACGGAAGGAGCCTGGGTCTTTCCCGTGCCGCGGTTGTCGAAGCGGATGCAGTCGAATTCCTGTTGGTAGGCTTCCACCTGAGGTGTCCAGCAGGAGCAGTCCAGTCCGGTGCCCATGATGAGGATCAGAGGCGGGCCCATTCCCTGGCGTTCATAGTGGACGCGGACCCCCGTCGGGAGATTCAGAAAGGGCATGGTCGTGGGCGCTGATTCCCCTGAAATCGGACATCTTACCACGTTTGAAATTGCGCCGACCCGGGGTTTAAGACTAAGATAGCCTGCTCTTTCGGCGGCCGTAGGCGCTGCAGGAAGAATTCAGCACCAAGCTTCGGCCACACAGGGTTGTCGAGGCACCAGGAGCGATTTTCGCCATGGCGGGTCAAGTGATCACCGTAGCCCACAGTCCGGACTCGGACGACGCCTTCATGTTCTATGCGCTGGCGAAAAACCGCATCGACAGCGGCGGGTTCGAGTTCCGTCACGTCCTGAAGGACATCGAGACGCTGAATCGAAGGGCGCTGGAGGGCCGATACGAGGTCACGGCCATCTCCTTTCATGCCTATGCCTTTCTGTGGGATCGATACAGCCTGCTGGACAGCGGAGCCAGCATGGGGGATCGCTACGGCCCCCTGGTGGTTGCCAAGAGACCCATGGAGCTCGGGGAACTCAAGGGCAAGGTCATCGCCATCCCCGGAACCATGACCTCGGCCTTTCTGATCATGAGGCTTTTCCAGCCCGACTTCACGCCGATGGTGGTTCCCTTCGACCGGATATTCGAGGCGGTGGCCGATGATCGTGCCGATGCCGGACTGATTATTCACGAGGGCCAGTTGACCTATTCCAGCCTGGGCCTGCACGCCGTGGTCGACCTGGGCGAGTGGTGGCACCGGGAAACCGGCCTGCCGTTGCCCCTGGGAGGCAATGCCATCCGCAAGGATCTGGGGACGACCGCCATCGGGCGGATTGCCCGCATCCTCAAGCAGAGTATTCAGTACGGGTTGGACCACCGCGCCCAAGCCCTGGACTATGCCATGAGCTTTGCCAGGGACATGGACCCGCGCCTGGCGGACCGATTCGTGGGCATGTACGTGAATCAAAGGACTCTGGGCTACGGGGCAGCCGAGCGCCGCGCCGTACAACTGCTGTTGGACCGGGGATTCCGGGAGGGGGTTATCGACCGCCGGGTAGAGGTGGAATTCGCGGACCGGGATGGATCGGACGAACAGGATTGAGGCGCTCTTACGCCCGTCCTCCAAACGTTGACAGGTTCGAAGAGGTCCCCTTATAATCTCGGGCCACGGAGCGAGGTGTCATGTACGCAGTCATCAAGACCGCAGGCAAGCAGTATCGGGTATTCCCCGGGGAGGTTGTGCGCCTGGACAAGATGGAGGAGCAGGTAGGCGACCAGGTCGAATTCGACAAGGTGCTGGCCATTCAGGACGAGGAGCAGCACACCATCGGTCGTCCCACTATCGACAATGCCAAGGTCCTGGGGACAGTGGTCGAGACCGGCAGAGCCAAGAAGATCCGCGTCCTGAAGTTCAAGCGTAGAAAACAGTATCGCGTCCTGCGAGGGCACCGCCAGGATTTCACCGCCGTCAAGATCGACGCCATCCGGTCTGAACCACAAGAAGGTTGAAGGAGGAGAACCCGTGGCCCATAAAAAAGGGGTGGGCAGTTCCCGAAATGGCCGTGATTCCAATGCTCAGCGGCTCGGCGTCAAGCGATTCGACGGCCAGCAGGTCACCGGCGGTTCCATTCTGGTCCGCCAGCGGGGCACTAGAATCAAGCCAGGTGCCAACGTGGGTCTGGGAAAGGACGACACGCTCTTTGCCCGCATCGATGGACAGGTGAAGTTTGAAGACAAAGGACGAAAAGGGCGGTTTGTCAGCATCTATCCCGCGGCTCAATAGAACAACTCGATACGCATGAATCCCCTGTAGTGGACTTTCGAAGGTCACGGCAGGGGATTTTGTTTTTGGAGTCAGGATGTTTCTGGATGAAGCTTCCATCAGCGTCAGGGCTGGAGACGGTGGGTGCGGCTGCGTTGCCTTCCGCCGGGAAAAGTTCGTTCCCCGGGGAGGGCCAGCCGGTGGCGACGGAGGGCGCGGGGGGCACATCCATATGCAGGCCTCCATGCGCCACAACACTCTGATCCAGTACAGATACAAGAGAATATTTCGGGCTCGGCGCGGAACTCATGGTCTTGGAAGCAAGTGCCACGGCAAGGACGCTCCGGATCTGACTCTGACCGTACCCGTCGGCACCGTTGCCCGCGACGCCGGCAGTGGGGAACTGGTTCACGACTTCCTGGTTGCCGACGAAAAAATTCTCCTGTGTCGGGGGGGACGCGGAGGCAGGGGCAACGCGCAGTTCGCCAGCTCGGTGAACCAGGCCCCCCGCCGTTTCGAGTACGGTTTTCCCGGAGAGAGTCGCGAGCTCAAGTTGGAGCTGAAACTGCTGGCCGACGTGGGACTGGTCGGCTTTCCCAATGTGGGGAAGTCCACTCTGATCTCTCGCCTTTCGGCTGCCAGGCCCAAGATCGCCGACTACCCGTTCACCACCCTGCAGCCCAACCTTGGAGTGGTTGAACTGGAAGACTACCGGAGCTTTGTGGTCGCCGACATTCCGGGGTTGATTGCGGGAGCCCACCTTGGGCAGGGACTTGGCATCCAGTTTCTGCGGCATATCGAGCGGACAAAGGTGCTTCTCCACCTGGTGGATCTGGCGGGAGACCATGGACGCGATCCGGCAGTCGACTACGAGACCGTCAATCGGGAACTGGCCGCCTTTAATCCGGAAATGCTTCGCAAGCCCACCCTGGTGGTTGCCTCCAAGATCGATGCCATGGACGATTCGACGCACCTGGAGGCGCTGAACAGCGCGGCGCGGGAGCGCGGCCTGGATTGTCACTCCATTTCCGCGGTTACGGGTCAGGGTCTTGAGTCCCTCAAGGTCAAAATCTGGGGAATGTTGGAGAGGCTTGGCGCGCCTGCCGCAGGCGGCTATCGATCAAATGGATGACCGGATGGTTCGAGTCGGCTTGTTGGGAGGAACCTTCGACCCCATTCACCAGGGGCACCTCCAACTCGCGCAGGCGGCCCTCAGGGTGGCGGACCTGGAGCGGGTCTACCTGGTGACGTCGGTGCGGCCCCCTCACAAGACTCGAAGGACCGAGGCCAATTTCCTGGACCGCCACGCCATGGTGGCCCTGGCCGCGATCGACCACCCCCGGTTGGTTCCCTCCAGTCTGGAGCATGGTCGGGAGGGGAAGTCCTACTCCGTGGACACCATACGGCAATTCAAACAACGGCTTGGAGCCGGCTCGGAAGTTTTTTTCATCCTGGGTATCGATACGTTTCTGGATATTTCAAGCTGGAAGGATTTCGAGCGTCTTCCCCGGCTCTGCCGGTTTCTGGTCTTTGCCCGGCCCGGCTTCGATGAGAGCCAACTGACCCTGAGAATCCCCGACGCGTTTCTCAGGTCGGTCTGTTTGATCGACGACCGAAACCCGATTTCTCTGGATTCGCATTGTCGTTGTTACCTGTATCGTGAGTTTTCCAACCCTGTTTCGTCCTCGGAGGTTCGGGAACGGATTCGGCGCGGGCAGGCGGTGACGGAGATGCTCCCGCCGGCAGTGCGGGAATACATTGGGAAGAACCGTCTCTACGCAGGAGAGTGAAGAGTGGAGAGTGAAGAGTTGTCCGCCGAGGGTTTCGGGGAGGAATCCCTCCTCAGTTGTGCGTTTGAAGCCGCCCGGGACAAAAAGGCGCTCGATCTCGTCGTTCTGGATCTCAGGGAGATGGCGGCCTTTACCGATTACTTCATCATTTGCTCGGGCAGCTCGGCTCCCCAGATTCATGCGATCTCCAACGAGATCGAAGTCAGACTGAAGAACGTTGGAAAAACCCCCGACCACATAGAGGGTTACCGGCAGGCTCAGTGGATCCTGATGGATTATTCGGAGTTCGTCGTCCATATTTTTTCTCCGGAGAGGCGGTCGTACTACAACCTGGAGCGACTATGGCGCGGCGCCGGCAGGATTGACGACTCCAACCCTTCCGCAACTGCATCCCCCGGTTCGCTGTCGCAAACGTCCTGAGGCATGAAACTGATTCTGCGGTGGATCGGCAAGACCCGAAATCCTCATCTTTCGGCACTCATTGGCGACTACCAGGCTCGCATCGGCAGCTTGGTGGATATGACGCTATCCGAAGTCAAGGGCGTCGAGTTTCAGGATCCCGTCCGGGCAGTCGAGGCCGAGGGGCGACAGCTGCTCAGGGGACTCGGCCGGGATGACTTTCTGATTGCCATGGACCCGCAAGGCCAATCCTTGAATACGGAGGAATTTGCTCAACTCATCGCCTATAGGAGGGAACACTCCCTGAAGAGGCTGGTATTCGTTCTTGGGGGACCGGATGGGTTGTCACAGGAGGTTCGGAGCTGCAGCCATCGAGTCATTTCCCTGTCTTCCATGACCTTCAGCCACGAGATTGCGCGCCTGCTGTTGCTGGAGCAGATTTATCGGGCCTTCACCCTGGTCCATCGCATTCCCTATCACAAATAGTTTGAGGTTTACCGCTTTTTTGGGGTAGTATTCCCGGCTCGTTGCCGCCTACCCGCAGGCTTGGCAGGTGGCCAGGGCCGTCATCGCCTCAGCCACCTCTTCGGATGTCATGGTCATGGATGCCAAGAAACTGGACCACTTCAGAAAGAAGCTGTTGACAAAGAAGGAAGAGCTGCACCGGATGGTCTCCAAAACGGAGCAGTATGGCCGGGAGGCGGACGAGGAGAGCTCCCAGGACGTTGCCGACAAGGCGGCCAGCTCCTACACCAAGGAGTTTCTCTTCAGCCACAGCAGCAGCGAGCGGTCCATCATGCAACTGGTGGAGGAGGCCCTGGACAGGGTCGGCACCGACTCGTTCGGCGTTTGCATCGCTTGTGGAAACACCATTCTAGCCAGAAGACTGGAGGCTGTTCCATGGACGCGGTACTGCATTAGCTGCCAGGAAAAACAGGAAGAAGGTCTTCTGGAGGAATCTCACTTTTACTAATCCCTCCCTCGCTGTCCGTTCCGTAGTTTGAATCCTATCTCCGGGCGTTTTCGCCCTCTTTTAGATTCGCTGGTTTCAGTTCTGTCTCCCGCCACTTGCGTGGTCTGTCAGGGCTCCGTGGAAACCGTGGGGTGCGGGGTGGTTTGCCGGCCCTGCTGGCAGAGTATTGCCCCGCTGGACGGAATTCTTTGCGACCTGTGCGGCTACGCCTTTGCTTCCAGCAATCTTCCGGCTGAGAAGGCCTTGTGCGCGGCCTGTCGCCGAGGGTACTTCCACTTCGATTTCGCCCGATCCTACGGCAGGCTGGAGGACCCGCTCCAAGCGATCATCCACCAGTTCAAGTACGGCTCCCATCCCAGCCTGGCCCGTCCGCTGGCCCGCCTGATCCACACGCTTTGGGTGCAGGGCTATCAGGATCGGGCACCGGACATGATCGTGCCGGTACCCCTCCACAAAGCTCGCCAGAAGGAACGCGGCTTCAACCAGGCCCGGTTGCTGGCCCGGCACCTGAGTCGCTGGACGCAAGTCCCTCTGATGGACAGGGTTCTCGTCAGACACCGGTCCACGGCGGTCCAGGCGGGGCTCTCCCGCGGACAGCGGCGCCGGAATATCCAGAGGGCGTTCAGAATGGCGGATCGGGAAGCCGTCCGCAAGCGGGTGGTCCTCCTGGTGGACGATGTCTTCACCACCGGCGCTACCTTGAACGAATGTGCTAGGATGCTTGGAAAACACGGGGCACATCGAGTCGATGTCTTGACCATTGCGAGAGTCGCGGCCTGGTCAGTCCCGTCTGTGTAAGCCTCATGGCACGGTTCAGTTCCATTGCCAATGCCGTCGCGGTCTGTGGAGTGTTGGGGGGCTTGTGGTGTGTCCTGGCGCCGGGGGGAGTCGAGCCCTCGGCTCGCGCAACCCCGGCTTCCCTCTCCGATGACGACGCAGTCCGGCAGGACTATTTTCTCAGTCCCGACTATCTCCCACTCCAACTCGGCAATCGCTGGATCTACGATCGGGAGGACAGCCGATTTCAGAGAACCACTCAGGTCAAGGTCGAGATTATAGCCAGGCCCATATTGAAGTGGACCACTTACTACGTTTTCAATCAACTTCCGTTTGTGCCGGGTCTGGAAGGCGAGCAGAACGTGGTGGTTCGCTACGATCAGGACACGCGTCGGTTCCTTCGCCTACCGACTGAAATCGGCCTTGGTCAACGGCCGCAATTTCGGTGATCCCATGCAGCCCGAGCCCGAGGCCGAGGCCGAGGGCGAACCGGAACGACCCAGGTCGGAGGTGGTGATCAGCCGGGCCGACCCGGTATTGAGCCTGGAGTTCCAGAAAAAGTCCCAGGCGGTCGATCTGTTGCTTGTCGTCAAGAATCCGACCGACTACTTTCTGAGCTTCAACTTCGACTCAAGCCAGACCTATGACTTCGTTATCCGAGAGAAGCAGACGGGATTCGAAGTCTGGCGCTGGTCGAAGGGGTACTTCTTCACACCGGTGATCCGCAGCCATGCCCTGCTGCCTCAGAAGGAATGGAAGTTCAAGGAAGTCTGGAACTTGAAGGACAACGAACGCAACGATATCAGGCTGGGGTCCTACGAGGCCGTGGCCATACTCACCTCCCAGATACCCCGCGAATCCTCGGCAGTGGAGATCGAGCTGCCCTGAGCCGCCTCTTGCCACAAAGGCCGGAAAACGTGGGCACTCACGATGAGGGGGTAGCCATGAAGAAGCGGGCTGGTCGGCCTGTGGTTGTCATGATACATTGTATTACATGAAAGAAGTGATCACCATTCGTCTCGGAGCCGAGTTGCAGGGCGAACTCGACGCCCTATGCGACCAGCTTGGGAGGACACGGAGTGAGGTTGTGCGAGACGCACTGCGGAGACAGCTCAGTTTGATGCGTTTCGAACGTACCCGCCGCCGCATCATCCCGTTTGCCGAAGCCAGAGGGTATCTGACCGATGAGGACGTTTTTCTCGACGTCTCGTGAAAGTCTTCTTCGACACGAATGTTTTGGTCAGTGCCTACACGGCGCGCGGCCTGAGCGCTGACCTGTTTCGATTGGTCCTGACCGAACATGAACTGCTGACCGGGGAGGTCAACCTGCTGGAGTTCAGGCGGGTCCTCGGGCATCGATTCAAGGTTCCGGAGTCCACGTTGGCACAGGCTGAACGGGAGCTTCGCGAACACACCATCATTCCCAAACCGGACGGGTCACTCGACCTGGGCATTCGGGACTCCGACGATACATGGGTGCTCGCCTCGGCGGTACACGGCCAGTCTGACGTTCTGGTTACAGGAGACAGGGATTTGCTCGAGGTGGCGGAGGCGTCCCCGGTACCGATACTGAGCCCCCGAGACTGCTGGCAGTGGTTGCGGAGGGAGTGAAGCGCAGGGCGCGACTGACGCACACAAGACAGCGCAGGCTTGAGAACTTTGACCCCTTGCCGCCCTCCCTGCCCGACAATGCCGGTCGGTCGCGTTACGGAAGGGTCCACAACAGGTAGGCGGCCGCCAACGTTCCCGTCACGGCTCCTCCGTAACAGAAAAGATTGATGGCCGGATTGAGGTGCTTGATCTGCAGTCCGTCGTAGAGGGTGAAGCGAAATCGATGGGCCCAGTGAAAGAGCGACAGGAAGCACAGCAGGAACAGAACCAGGCGGGTCAAGGGATGTTGGACCAGGCCCAGCGTTCTCTCGTAGTCGGGCGGCTGCAGCCATCCCAGAGGGAAGGCCAACCCGTATAAAAACAGGAGAACGGGGATCAGAAAGGCGGCCGCCACGCCTCCCCCGCTGAAGAGGGCCCAGAGAAAGGGTTCGTTGGATCGATTGGCCATGGGTCAACCCTGTCGCATGAGAAGGAAAACAATCAGCGCGGAAACCGCCAGCCAGACCGCGTAGTTGGGAGCGGCCACCAGCACGTTGGGAAGCCGCCTGCCTCGCAAGCGGACCGCCATCGCCTTGGGAGTCAAGTTGAACCAGGTAACCGCGTGAAAGAGCACGAAAAGAAAGCCGATGCCATTGAGCACCACCAGCAACGGGTTCTGGAGCCATAGCTGGAACTCCAGGTAGGCCTCGGGCCCTCTCCCCAAGGCATGAAGCTGCAGCAAGAGGATCACAACGTAAAAGGCCACAAAGACACTGCTGAGTTCCCTCAACATGAACTTCAGGTACGACCACTTCCGGCTCCACCAGAGGGTTGAGACCCGGGTCCGGTGCCACTTGGGATGGTATTGGCTATAAGCCGTCGATGGCTTCATGGCTTGCTCCAGGGCATCAGGAAGGACTTGAACCATTCCTGGGTGGCCGCGAGCTTGTACTGCTGAATGGCTCCCGCCGGGTCCACGTTCTTGGGACAGACCTCGGTGCACTCTCCCACGAAGGTGCATCCCCAGATCCCCTCATGCTGGGAGAGGACATCCATCCGCTCCTGCTTGCCCTGGTCGCGGGAATCCAGGTTGTATCGCTGCGCCAGGGCAATGGCGGCCGGCCCCACGAATTGCGGGTCGAGGCCGTATACCGGGCAGGCCGCGTAGCAGATCATGCAGTTGATGCACATGCTGAACTGCTTGTATTTGTCCAACTGTTCCGGGGTTTGCAGGAACTCTCCCTCCGCGGGGGCCGGATCATCCTCACGGACGATCCAGGGTTTCACCGACTGCAGTTTTTCCATGAAGTCGGTCATTTCGATGACCAGGTCTCGAACAACCGGAAAGTTCCGGAGGGGCTCCACCCGAATGGGTCCCGGATGATAATGGGACAGGAAGGTGGCGCAAGTCAGCTTGGGTTCGCCGTTGACGGTCATGCCGCAGCTTCCGCAGACGCCCATGCGGCAGGACCAGCGAAACGAGAGCGAACCATCCACATGGTCCTTGATGTAATTCAAGGCGTCGAGAACCACCCAGTCCTTGTTGAAGGGGACCTCATAGGATTGGAGGGTGGGCTCGGCCTCCTGCTCGGGCCGGTAGCGAGCCACTTCGATGGTTATCGTTTCAGCCATATCTCCTCCGGGGTGATGGATTCCCGGTAGTTTATTCGTTCGGAAGCAATCCGGTCATCTCCAAAAACGAAACCGGCGCACCGGATGGGCCGGCACGGTCAGTCCCGTGGCGCTTCAGTTGCCGGCCGGCCGTAAACCCGTTCGCCCGGGGGCCAGCGGGTGATGGTCACAGGCAGGTATTCGACCTTGGGTCGATCGCCGGGGCGGTGCGAGACCAGGGAGTGGGCCAGAAAATTTTCATCGTCCCGCTTCGGAAAATCTGTCCGCTGGTGGGCTCCCCGGGACTCGGTTCGATGCAGGGCGCACTCGACCACGGCCTCGGCCACGTCCAACATGTACGAGAGCTCCAGGGCGGCCGTCAACTCGGTGTTGAAGGTGTGGCTGTGGTCCTGGATGGCTACCCGGCCGAAACGTTCCTTCAGTTCGGCGACATTGGCCTGAGCCTCTTCCAGCAGTGCTCCCGTCCGGTATATGCCGGCGCTCTTTTCCATGGTGGTTTGCATTTCCCTGCGCAGGTCCGCAATGGACTCGGTGCCGCCGGTCTTGTGGAGAAACTCCCGTTCCAGGCGCTTTTTCTCGTCGGCCGCCTGGGCCTCGATGCCGGCGCTCACCGGCTTGTCCTGCAGAGCGTGTTCAGCCGCAGCCTGTCCCGCCCGGGCGCCGAATACCAGGAGCTCGGTCAGGGAATTGGAGCCCAGACGGTTGGCGCCGTTGATGCTCACACAGGCCACCTCGCCGGCAGCGAACAGTCCGTCCAGGGCCGTGGCTCCCTGGATGTCGGTGTGGACCCCGCCCATCATGTAGTGGACCACCGGGCGGACCGGAATCAACTCGCTCACCGGGTCGATGTTCTCGTACTTGAGGCAAAGTTCGCGAACAAAGGGCAACTTGGTGTCGATGATCTTCCTGCCCAGGTGGGTGAGGTCGAGATGGACGTAAGGCCCGTAAGGACCCTCGAGCGTGCGCCCCTTGTCCAACTCCTTCATAAAGGCCTGCGACAAGCGGTCCCGAGGGCCCAGCTCCATGGACCGCAGCACCGGCTTGGGCTGAGGCGTCCCCAGATCGTAGTCCTGCAGGTAGCGGTACCCGTCCTTGTTCAGCAGGAACCCGCCTTCGGCCCTGGAGGCTTCGGTGATCAGAATCCCGGTGAATGGGAGTCCGGTGGGATGGTACTGCACGAACTCCATGTCCTTCAGGGGCACTCCCGCGCGGTAGGCCAACGACATGCCGTCGCCGTTCTTGATGTTGGCATTGGTGGTGAACGGGAACACCTTTCCGCAACCGCCGGTACAGAGGATGACGGACTTGGCGGTGATGGCCTGGATCCTGCCCGTCATCAGCTCGATGGCCACCACGCCCTGCACGCGGCCGTCCTCCACCAGAAGCCTGGTGACGAACCATTCGTCGTAGCGAGCGATGGACCTGTACTTGAGAGAGGTCTGAAAGAGGGCGTGGAGCATGTGGAAGCCGGTCTTGTCGGCGGCGAACCAGGTGCGCTCCTTCTTCATTCCGCCGAAGGGGCGAACG
>JAPVWS010000509.1 GCA_027493295.1 Candidatus Versatilivorator vitaminiformans
TCGCTGAAACTCCGCGACATCGAGATCGAGACACGATACTTGATGGGGAAAAACTACTATCGAAGCAACGAGGATACCGACCTCGGTCCCGCGGCCATCTCGAGGCCCCGAGCCTAGAGAAATCGTTGGAGGAACTGACGGCATGCGTCCCTTCACCAGACTGGGGACAATCCTTTTCCTGCTGCTTTGCTGGTACGGCAGCTCAGCGTTTTGGGGACAACCGGCTCCGGAAGTCCCCATGACCCAGATTCCCCACATCGCCCCGTTCGCCCAGGACCGCGAGATTGCCGACCGCTTCGCAAACCTGGCGGAGTTTTCCATTCGGCTTCTGCAGTGGAAGGACACGGACCGTCCGTCAGTGATCAAGGCGCAACGGTGGCTCAAGTCGGAGATCTACAAGCAGACAGCGCTGGGCGGCGGCGCCAGGACTCCGACCCGGGCCGAGGCCATCCGCATGGCCAGCGACGGCTACTGGTCGCTACGGAGTCCCCACCTGGCCAGGGTCCAGGTGGGGGACGACATCGAGGTGCTCCAGCCGCCGCGGGAGTTGCGCCTGCATGGGGGCAAGCCCTATCCGCTTCCGGTGGTTCTGCGAAACGGCGGCGCCTCTCCTGTGACGGTCAGCCTCCAAACGACCAGCAGGAAGGGAACGGAGATCCACACGCTTCGTCTACTGCCCGGCCAAGCGACGGGCACCTTCATGACGCTGCACACGGAGGCGGACTCGGAGGCCATGCCCCGCCTGGAAGTGCTGGCCCAAAGCCGGACCAGGCCCATTCCTCTGGAGGGTAGGGTGGTCCAGGCAGGCCGCCTGACGGTGCGGGTGCTGGATGAAGAGGGCTCGGTGACGCCGGCCCGGATCTACCTCACCGGCTCCGACGGGCGGGCCTATCAGCCGGGGGGGACGCAGGCTCGGGTGTCCAATGCCGACTACGGGCAACCCTTCGGCGGGGACTACTACTTTTACAGCGGCGGCGAATTCCACGTGGATCTGCCCCCCGGGGAAGCCACCCTGGAGGTAGTGAAGGGTTTCGAATACCAACCGGTTTCCCGGGAAGTTTCCATCCTGGCCGGTGGTTCGGGCACCGCCGAAGTCCGGCTGCAAAAGCCGTTCGACCTGCGCCGGCAGGGTTGGTTCTCCGGAGACACCCACATTCACCCCAACGTCTACGACGATCGTCTCATCAGCCCCGCCGAGGTTCGACTCATCTCCAGGGCCGAAGACCTCAACCTTCCCCAGTTGCTGGTCTGCAACGACGTTTCCTCCCACATCAACGACCGGCAGTACTTCCAGGGGCGGCCCCATCATCTCTCCGAGGGAAATACCATCCTCTACTGGAACCAGGAGATGAGGGCCGGGGACGTCAACAACCACGTGGGCTACCTGGGCTTGAAGACGCTGGTTCAGCCGGCCTACGTGGGCTGGCCGGGAACTCCCCTGCCCTTCGACTATCCTCCCAACTACCACATGGGCCTGGCGGCCAAGTCCCAGGGAGCCGTGGTCACCTACGTGCATCCCGGCCTGCCTTCCCAATACCCGATAGATATTGCGCTGGGGGCCGCCGACACCATCGACGTGCTGTGCCAGCGCAACGAGGATGTCAACACCGAACACTGGTACCAACTGCTCAACTGCGGCTTTCAGTGTCCCGTATCGGCGGGAACCGATGCCTTCCTGAACGTCCCCTATCACCTGATCCCGGGCGCCGGACGGCTCTACGCCCGGGTCGACTCCCCCCTCACCTACGATAGTTGGCTCGAGGCCTACCGGAAAGGCCGCAGCTTTGCCACCAACGGGCCGCTGCTGAAGTTCCGGGTCAACGGCAAAGAAGCCGGAGAAGAAATCCACTGGAAGACCGGGAGCCTGCCGTTGGAGATCGAGGCCGAGGCCGTCTCCCACGTGCCCATGACCCGCATGGACCTGATCGTCAACGGCCGGGTTGCCGCCAGCCAAGAGGCCGAGGAAGGCGGGAAACTCATTCGCCTGACCCGGGAAGTGGAGATCTCCGACAGCTCCTGGGTGGCTGTGCGAGTCTACGGCGAACCTCACAAGCTCGTCCCCAACGATGTGGCTCTTTACGCTCACAGCAGTCCCGTGTATTGTTACCGGGGCAACAGGAGGATCGCCGTCAGGGAGTCGGCCGCCTTCCTCATCCGACAAATCGACCAGCTCATCCACAGGGTGGAAACCCGAGGGGTATTCAGGGAAGCGGCCGACAAAGAGGCCATGTTTGAATGGTTCAGAAAGGGACAGCAGGTATACCGCAAGATCGAGGCCGAGGCAGCGTGGTGACTGTCCGCGGAGCCTGTTACCGCCTGGCAGCCGGGCTTTCGTGGCAGAGCCCTGGCCGGAATTTCGAAGCTCTCCGGCACGAACTCGGAATGGCTATCTCACAGGGAGGATTCTTGTGATCAGACGTGAATTCATCAGGTCGGCCGCGACTCTGGGAGCGGTTTCGGCAGGCGGACTCTCGTTGGGCGCGGCGACCGCCGCCTTGCCCAAGAAGAAGGGAAAGGCCAAGTACCGAGGCGGCGTGGTGGGCCTGGGCTGGATGGGCGTGCTCTACGACATGGGCACACGCGACTACGAGAACATTGGCGGGTCCTACAAGACCCCCAAGTACGACCTGGAGAGCGCCAAGCGCCCCACCCCCGACTGGCTGAACGTCCACCGCAAGTTCCACCACCACGACCATCCGGGCAAGGAGGGGCTGGTGGCCACCTACGCCGAAGCCCTCTGGGACCGCCCCGAAGTGGACCTGGTGGCCGGCGCCGACCGGGACGAGAAGCGGCTGTCCATGTTCGGCGAGCGCTACGGCATCAGCGCCCTCTACACCGACGCCCTGGAGATGTACGAG